>CAMOUE010000063.1 GCA_946626265.1 uncultured Eggerthellaceae bacterium
CCGGGGCAAATGCGTCAGGGTTCGTGCGTCGGGGCCCGTGTGGCGTGGCCCGTGCGGCGGGGTCCGTGCGGCGGGGTCCGTGCGGCATGGCTCGTGCGGCGTGGCTCGTGCGGCCCTCGCTGCGGGCGCCGCTCGTACCGTGGTTTCGCGGCAACGCCCAAACGGCGAGCGCCCCGATGCCGGCGCCGACAAGCATGATTCCGGCCACCAGCAACGGCGCCAGCTCGCTCGTGAGCGTTTTGATCGCCGGTACAAGGGCCCCGAACCCCGCTGCAGCCAAAAGCGCGTAAACAGTCCCGAGAAGCACCTTGGTATCACGTTCCGCCATCGGTTCCATGCAATGCTCCACTTCTTCCCGAGATATCGAATCATGGGTACGGTATATCCGCGGAGCACCTGCCGACATGATCAAAACACGGTTTTTGACCGCTACGAAACGGTTTGCACAAATTGTGCGGGAGCGAGACGGCGCGCGAGGCGCTTCGGCGCTGAAGACGCCGCGCTGGAGGCCCCTTCGCCTACCTCGAGCGGCCGAGTCCGGCGGCTGCGCCCATGTCGAGCGATTGCGTTTCGAGGAACTGGGCGCTCTTGATTTCGTCCCTGATGTCCTCGAGCTCGCGCACGCGGGTGCTCAGGCTCTCGCGGGCCGCGTCGACCTTCAGCTCGCCGTTGCGCGCGTAATAGGCGTCGCTCCCGAAATGCGAGATGAACTTCATCGTCGTCGTGCGCGTGCTCAGCTCTGCCAGGAAGACGAGCATTTCGCGCCCGTCGCCGAAGCAGTCCTCGACGAACGCAATGGCATTCGCGATAGCGTCCTGCGCGTGCGAAACGAGCGGGTCGATCGCGTCGACTTCTCCGCGGTACACCCTGTTCACGACGTCGAACGCCGCCGACCCCTCCTCGAATCCGGCGCTCGCGCACGCGCTGGCGATGTCGCGCATCTTGCGGACGAACAGGTTTTCCGCACGCACTTGCGCCTGCGCGATCACACTGCCGGCCACCTTGCGCGCGAGAGCCTCCTCACGCGAGCGCACGCGCGCCAGGACGGCGTCATCCACCGTCGCGCCGCCGAGCAGCTTCGGCTTGGCCTCGCGCAGCTCGTCGCGGAGCGCCATGACGAGGGACTGCTGGTCGAGGGCGCGCGAGCATTCCACGGACAGCGCGTCCAACACGAGGCCGAGCAGCGCCACGCGCTCGTCGAACGGGGCGTTCTTCGCGCGGTCAACGACCTCGCGGCTCGCGCTGCCCTCGAGAATCTTGCCGATTTGGTAATCGGAGCGGTACTTTTCGAAGAGGCCGTAGTACACCGCGAACTTTTCGGCGATATCCTCGTCGCGCAGGAACTGGGAGAAAAGCTCCAAATCGCATTCCACGTCGATTTCCTCGTAGAGCGAGATGACGCTCGCGAGATCCTCCCATCCGCGCGCCGTGACGAAGCTCTTGCCGCCGCCCGGCTTCGACTCCACCTTGTAGAAGCAGTCCGGCTTCGCCTCGAGGAACGTGGTCACGGCCGGGTGAATGCCCTTCTCGACGGCATAGCGTCGCCAAACGGGGTAGTCGGGCTCGACGTCGAGCTCGCGCAGGCGGTCGAGCGTGACGACATCGAACTCGTGCACGGACTTGTTGTACTCGGGCGGGTTGCCGGCGCACACGATGACCCAGTCCTCCGGCACGCGGTGCCGGCCGAACGTCTTGAACTGCAGGAACTGCAACATCGACGGGTAGAGCGTCTCGGAGACGCAGTTGATCTCGTCGAGGAACAGGATTCCGCGCTCTTCCCCGGTGGCCTCCATGTAGTCGTAGATCGAGCTCACGATCTCGCTCATCGTGTACTCGGACGAATCGTACTCGAAGCCCTTGAACTCGCGGTGCACGATCTGCGGCAAGCCGAGCGCACTCTGGCGCGTGTGGTGCGTCATCGAGTACGACACGACCCCGATGCCGAGCTCCTGTGCGATCTGCTCGATGATGGCCGTCTTGCCGATACCCGGTGCGCCGACGAGGAACATCGGCCGCTGCCTCACCGGCGGGATGACGTACATGCCGGCATCGTCGCGGCGCAGGTACGCCTTCACCGTGTTCTTGATCTGCTGTTTCGCTGTCGCGATGTTCATTGTAGTCTCCTTGTTCGCGAGTCGGCCTCCCTGTTACCCCGACTCATTGCTTTAGAAACGGTTGATGACCTCTTCGTCCACCAGCACGCGCATGGCCCACGGCGGCACCGCCGGAACATAGTTGTCGCCCTCGTCGAAGAAGACGAAGGCCGTATCGTAGTCGGGAGGCTTCTCGGGGAAGGTCCCCAGGCCGTCCGTGAAATAGATGATGCCCTTCATGTCGGTCAACTCCCCCGAGTCCACCAGCTGGTTCACGTAGGCGAACGCCGGACGGAAATCGGTCCCACCCATGCCGCGCACTTCGAAGCCCTCCATAAAACGGTCGATGTCGCGCAGGTCGGTTATCTTCACGTCGGACTGCACGCGCGCGTCGCATTGAATGATGTGGATGTTCACCGCGTGCGCGTAGTCCTCCTGTTGCTTCATGATGTTGAACGTGTGCTCGACGAACTTGCGCACGAGCTCGCCCTTGCACGACTCCGACGTGTCGATGCATATGGCGAAATCGCGGATACGCTGGGTCTCCTTGTACTCGAGCGGCTCTATGAGCGGCATGTTGCCGTACAGCTTCAGCCCATAGGTGTAGAACACGTAGTCGAACTCGTCGTCGTTGATCTTCATCTCCTCCGACAGCATGGCGAAACGTCGCAGGAAATCGGAGTAGTCGTACTTCTTGCGGTTGGCGACCGCCAGCGTCGTCATGAACCCACCCGCTGCGTAGCCCCACTCCTTCGAGAACGTCTCGAGGTCCATCTCCACCTGCTTGGCGATTTCCTCCCACGAGCGTTCGTCTTGCGCCGCTTCGTCCTCGACGCTCCGCTTCTCGTCGTCGTCGCCTTGCGAGCTGCCGCGCAAGTCGCCTTCCCCAGCATCGTGCGCACCGTCTGCCTCGTCTTCTGCGCTCGCCGCATCATCGGCGTCATCGGACGTCCCTTGCGCGTCCTGCTCGTCGGTTTCCATCGAATAGTCGCCTTCGCACGCGTCCTCGGAATCGCTCGCAGCAGCCGGATTCCAGACGTCCTGCTCTTGCGCATCCGCCTCATCGGCCTCGCCATCGGCCATCATGTCCCTGCCGTCGGAGACCCCGCGGTCGTCTTCGCTGTCGTTTTCCTCCTCGCGCTTGAACGGATTGCTCGGATCGTTCGCCATCAGCATCGGTCGGAAAGCAGGCCAGGGCTCATGGCCATCGCGCTCGAACAGCGCGCGGTACTCGTTCAGCCGGGCGCCCGAGACGAGCCCATCGGTTGCGCCGACGGGCGCGCGCAGCGAGCGCAGGAACAGCCCGTAGAGGTTTCCAGGCGTCAGCTTTCCGCCGCACAGCCCCTTCATCTCCTCGAGCGCCGCGCGCCGCTCCCCGTCGAGCGCGCTTGCGAACCGCGTCCCGCACAAATCCATCGATGCGCTTTCCGCCAGAACGTCGCACGCGAGCCACCACGCTTCGACGCGCCCCCGCGTTGAGTCGTACGGATGCCGGAACAGGCAGTGCATCACGACATGCAGGTAATCGCGCACCACTTCGTCGAAGTTCGCGTCGAATCGACCGATGACGGTGTACGGCTCGAAGTACACGCGCGAGCCGTCGGTCGATAGCGCATAGCGGCCCTGCGCCATGATGGGGCGCAGCTCCATTTTCCACACTGCGACATCGAGGAAGCGGAACTTCATCATGAGCTGCACGCGGGATTCCTCGACGATCTCGAGCGCGATGCGCTTGGCACGCCCGAAGCGGTTCTCCACCTGTTCGTTGTTCTCAACCATCGCTGCTCCGTTTCACGCCAGCACCCTACAGGTCGTAATCGAAGACGTTGTCCGAAAACTTCTCGCGCTTCGTCTCCAGGAGAAACGCCGACGTGGCCGCGTCGCGCAAGGCGCCGACGCGCTCGATGACGCCCTCGAGGTTGCCCGCGTTCACGAACCCACGGTCGATGAGCTCGCCGAGCACGGCGCGGTCATCGTAGAGGGCGACGTCGACGCAGACGTCCTCGATGTTGTTGCGCAGCACGCGCTCCATCATCATCTTTGTATGGGCCGTGAGCATCACGGGATCGTCCAGCCGGTCAAGTATGAGCCTCGCCTGCGCGTAGGCGCTGATGTTGTCAGGCTTGCCCGGAGCGTTGTAGTCGCGCGCGTTCACGAGACACAGGTCGAGTTGCTCCACCATACCGGGCACGTTCACCCAGCTCGCGCCTCCCAGCGCAAGCGAGATACCGCGCACGGCCCCCGGCGTGTTGGGGAAGTAGAAATCGAACGCGCTGCGTCCCGCGAGCGGCTTCGCCAAATCGACGTGGATATGGCGTATCCAGCATCGCGTCGAGAGCCCGTTCGTCCCGATAGAGGACAGGCGCGGGTTCAGCGAGAGATACTCGATGCCCCGTGCGTTGCAAAACGCGTACTCCTCGACGCGCATCACCTCCTCGGGGAATTCGACATGCGGTTCCGAGCTCGTGAAGACGACGACGCTCGCGCCCGAGCCCGTCTTGCGGCAGAGCATTCCGCTCGCCATGTAGAACGACCCGTTTCCAGAAGCGACCTCGATGCGCGCGAGCGAGGGCATCTTGGTGCCATGGTGGGCGCCGTACGTGACGAGCGCGCGGTCCCCGAGCTCGCGCAGGGCGGCGGGCACGCAGAATTCCTCGAGGTTCGTGTCGAAAAAGGCCTCCTCGCCGATCGACCGGACGCAATCAGGAAGCTCGACGCGCCTCAGGTTCTTGCAGACGCGGAAAGCGGAGCGGCCTATATCGAGCACCGTCTGCGCAACGCGCACGGTGCGAATGTTGTCGTGGTAGGCGAAGGCGTGCTCGTCGATCGCGACGGCGCCCTCCTTGACGTCGTAGCGCTCGAGCTCGCCGTCGACGAGCTGCACGAGATGCCAGCCGTCATCGTGCATGCGGTACAGGCCGCCCTCCCCGTCGAGCAGCAGATCCGCGCATCCCTTTCCAATGGAAAGCGTGCACCCGGGCCCTGAATGGACAACGTCCGTGCCCCTCGTCATGGACTTGCCGAGCCGCGTGATGCTCGCGGGGATGACGAGCTCGGAAATGCGCGAGCCCTCGAACGCGGAATCCTCGACGACCTCCAGACCATCGTTTAGCGCCACGCGGCTAAGCGCCGTGCAACCGAGAAACGCCTTCTCGCCGACAACGCGCAGCGACGGCGGCGCGTCGAAGCGCTCGACCCCCGCACGAGAGAACGCGAACGGGCCGATTTCCACAAGCGTGTCCGGAAGCTTCACCTCGCGAAGCCCCCCGAAGCCGCAGCAGCATTTCTTGGCAAGCTTGACGCAGCCGTGCGCAACGGAAAGCGAGCTAACGGGCCTCGCGAGCGCAAGAAGCTCAGTGCCGTCCTTCGTGTAGATAGCGTCGCCGTCGGTGGCGATAAAGGGGTTTTCCGCATCGATCACGACTTCGGAAAGGTCCGTGTCCTGGAAAGCGCCCGGCTGCACGAGGCGCGCGCCCCGGCCGATGAAGACCCTCTTCAGCCGCCCGCTCGCGAACATGCCGCGTGTCACTTCCCCTGCCAGCCCGGGCAAGACGAGCTCTTCCAGGCTCGGGCAGCGCTCTATCCAATCCGGGCGGAACTCCGCGACGTTGGCCGGCAGCACGAGCCGCCTCAGCTTGGGGTTCAGCTTGAACGCCCGCGCGGCGATCGACTCGACGGTGTCGGGGCAGACGATCTCCTCGACGTGGTCGTTCATGGAGAGCGCGTCGGCGGCGATCGCGACCACGGACATGCCGTCGATTTGCGACGGCACGTACAACGTTGCAGAAACGCCCTCGATGCCGACGATCTGCGTCGCCGCGGCCCCGATTGGGGCGTGGTACCAAACGTCTCCCGATTCCGCGACGTACTCAACCCGTTGCCGCACGCCTGCCGACCCGAATTCACGGGCGTGCTTGCGCTGTGAGCTCCGTCGCCGCGCGCCCAGCTGCTCGAGGCGCGCCACTTGCTCCGTCGTCAAGCCCACTGCGGCGTTCTTGGCGGCAGAACCGCCTTCGACGCCCCATATCAGGTCCGAGTAGTTCACCTTTTCCGACGAAGGCGGCTCGCCGGCTCCGGGGCGGTCCGACAACGCCCCATCGGCCCCGGGACGGTCCGGCGACGGCTCCTCGACGCCGTGATGCTCCCTGCGCACGCCGGAGATGTCGTAGGCGCGCCGCGGCTCGATCTCGTCTGCGTACAGCACGCAATAGCGCAGGCCCTTGTTCGTGACGACGAGCATAGCCGCATCCGTCGCGCCGCCGCCCTGCCCGTATATCTTGTAATCGAGAAAACCCCGGTCGATCATCTCCTGATACCGCGGGTCGCGCTCGATTTTCGACGCGAGCATATGAGTCCCCACGCGCCCGCCGGCAGCGCGTTGTGAAGTCTGCCTGAGCGACATGTTGTAGAGAATGAGTTCCCGGTCTTCGCCAAGGCGCGCCTCCGCCAGGATTTCCTCGTCCAAAGACATGAACATGCCCCCTTCGCGCCTAAACCTCGCGGACCCGCTCGCGGAACTGCTTCATGCCCGCTTCGTCGCCTTCGTCGATGACCTTCGTGATCGCCTCGATGAGCTCTTCCTTCTTGTCGGGAAGCAGGGCTGCGAAACCGACGGGCATCGACGAGTGCCTCGACAGGAACAACGTGCTCGCATTGAGGTTCCGAATGAACTCCCGCATCTCCTCGTACCGCTCGACCTCGCCCGCCTCGACGAACTCGCCGCGATCGACGGCGTGCTTGAGCGGCGCCACCATATTCGTGTAGGGGTCGAGCGTGAGCGTCATCGATACGGCGCCCACGATATCAGGCTCGACGGCGTTGAAGAACTCGGCCGTCTTCACGGCATGCTCGAATCCGTAACCATGCCCGCCGAGACCGAACATGACCGTACATGCCCACGGCATGCCCGATTCTTTCAACTTGAAGCCCGCCTCGTACAGTTCCGCCGAATCGTAGCCCTTGTTCATGAGGGACAGCAGGTTGTCGTCGGCGCTCTCGACGCCGAAGAAAAGCTGCGAGTAACCCGCATCGTGCAAGGACTTCAACTGCTCGACCGACTTGTCGCGCAAATCGCTCATGCGCCCGTAGCTGCCGATGCTCTCGAGGCCGGGAAGGTACTCGTAGATGAGCTCGGCAATTTCCATGAGCTCGTCATAACTTAGATGAAATGCGTTCGACGCTTGCAGGAACACGCGCTTGACGGGTATCACTTTGTCGCAAAGCGCGACGTATTTCAGGTAGAACTTCACCTCGTCGAGCGGGACCTTGCCGTAGGGCACGTTCTTGAAGAACGTGCAGAACCTGCAACCGTTATGCGAGCAGCCGGTCGTCACCTGCAAAAACTGCGTGTCATCACGCCATTCCCACGACGGCGAGTTGACGGGGCTCGCGAAACGAGCTCCGTACTTGAACGATTTCGGCAACTTCGGCTTTCCAGATTCCCTCTCTGCAGACATGCCACGCTCCTCTGATTGAACTCGTCATTGTTTCGCACGATACAGTGCTCGCACAGCACGAGGAAGCGCCGCATTCGTTAAGGTGTGGAAACCAAAAGTTAATGCTGTCTGCGAGAGAGCCCGACTCACTTATAATGTCCCTATCTGGAATCGGCGCTCAAGGCGGAAAGGTCATGTACGACAAGCGGCTCGACGCAATCGTGAAGGCAGCCGAACTGGGCAGCTTCGGCAAAGCAGCCCAGGCCATGGGCTATTCCACTCCCGCGCTCGTAAAGCAGATCAACGGGTTCGAGAGCCAGGCGGGCATAACCGTGTTCGAACGGTCGAACAAGGGCGTGAAGCTCACGCCGGGCGGCGAGAAGTTCGTCTCCGACGCGCGCAGCATCATCGCGCAATGCGAGCTGGCGCTTCAAAATGCTAAGAAAGCGCAGGCCCAGGCGGACAACTTGGTGCGTGTCGGCATTTCGCTCTATCAATCGGGCCAGCGCATGCTGGAGCTCTGCCAGGCCCTGTACGTCCGGAGGACCGACCTTTCCATCCAATTCGTCCCCATCGGCGATACGTTCGAGGCCTATCGGGAAGTCATCAAATCCTTCGAGGAGCGGATCGACTTGTTCGGCAGCACGTACCTAGCAGAGGTGGACGACTCGATGTGCAGCATTGACGTCATAGCCAATCCCCGCTTGTGCATCGCGGTGCCCATGAACGACGGCCTCGCCTTAACGGAGCCGCTACGTTTAGCCGACCTCGCCGGCAGACGCGTCCACGTGCCCGAACGGGGAAACCCCTACGTCGATGCAGCGCGGGACGAAATCGAGTTCGCCGCCCCCGACGTCGAGTTCGTCGAGTTCCAGCATTACGACATCAGCATATTCGACGAATGCGCGCGGCTCGGCGAACCCTTGCTCAGCAAGGAGATATGGCGCAAAGCGCATCCGCTCATGGAAACGATCGACGTGCAATGGGACAAGACCGAACCTTATTGCCTGTACTACTCCCGCACTCCACGCCCAGCCGTAGCGCGGTTCGCCGCGATTTTGAGGGACGTATCCGCAAACGAGTGAGTCGGGGGCGCGAGTCGGCCTCAGAGCGAGTCGTAAAGGTCGGGCTCGTAGGCCACGGCCCAATCGCGCAACTCGCAGAGTATCGGCACCAGATCCCTGCCGGCTGCAGAGAGCCTGTACTCCACCTTCACGGGCGTGGTGTCTTGCACTTCGCGCTCTATCAGGCCGCTATCCTCGAGCTCGCGCAATGAACTCGCGAGCATCGTCGGGCTCACGCCCACCACGAGGCGCTTGATTTCGCTGTAACGCAACGTTTTGCCGTAATGCAACGTGCACAGAATGCGCAGCTTCCACTTCCCGCCGATATAGCGGAATACGGCATCACCCGGACAAGGGTCTGCGCATGGGCACGTGTCAGCTAGGCATACGACTGGATTTCCCGTAGTCAAAGATCTTCCCCCGAATCCGACAGGCACGTGTCAGGCGTCACGCATGACACGGCAGCCATTAGGGCACACGGCCACGCACTTTCCGCACCCCGTGCACTTCTCGACGACGACTTTCTTGGGGCTTATCGGCCCGGCAGCGCCCACCGGGCAAGACATGATGCAACGGCAGCATCCCGAACATTCGCCGACCACGGCTGGAATCTTCATTCGCGCACCCCTTCAAATGAGGGGCCGTCCGCGTGTTCGCGAACGGCCCGAAATCACATCGCCTGCCAGCGCAGACTAGGCGATCTGCTCGCCGGCGGAGGGGCCGGGGCTCGAGCTGTAGACGGCCTCGACGTCGACGTACACGCCGCCCTTGGACTTGATCGGCATGCCCATCTGCTCGAACGCGGCATTCACCCACGCGGCCTGCTCCTCGAACTCGGGGCCCTCGTTCACGTAGCGGGCGGTGCCGTACAGCTCGTAGGCGCCCTCGTCGCCCCACCAGATGACCGAGACCTTCGGGTTCTCCTGGATGTTGGCGAGCGTCTTCTTGAAGAACTGGTCGGACAGGTACACCGTCTCGTCGTCGATGACCTTCTTCATGGCGACGATGCAACCGTTGGGCTGTGCATCGGCGCGGGCCGTGGCGAACACGACGGCGTCGACCTTCGCGAACAGCTCCTGTGCCTCCTGCGGGATCTTTGCCATAGGGACCTCCTTGTTGATACGGTTTCCGTATCAACAATGGTATCCGAAGCGCCCCATACGTTCAATAACGCAGTTCTTTCTGATGTTGTACGGATTTCCGTACCGCCCAGCGTTCGAAGGGCCCGCCGACGCATCTGGCCGCGGATGCGCAAGCACATGCTGCCAACGCCGGAACCGCGCAAGGCTATAATCTCACTGGACCGTTTTCAACGTCGCAACGACAACCAGAAACACGCGCAATACCGAACCCGAGCTGGGGTACCCCTTCCAGCCGGCCGAACGCACGCGACCGACCAACGTCAAGCGACAAGCGAGAGGAGACACCATGCCATTCGGACGTGAGCAGTTCATCGTAAAGAAGGAGATGAACGGCGAGGTTATCGAAAAGATCTACGCAAAGGAACTCATCCCGACGCCCATCGATGAATTCGAGAAGCTCTCCGACGAAGAGAAGATGCTCCGCAAGCCCTATGCGTTCAACCAACGCACGTACGAAGTCGCGCCCGGCATCATCTGCGAGCAGGACGTCGCGGTCGAAATGCGCGACGGCGCGAAACTCTACTGCGACATTTTCCGCCCGGCAGACGACTCCGTGAAGGTGCCCGCCATCCTCGCATGGTCAAACTACGGCAAACGTCCCAACGAGTTCCGCCCCGACGAGCTGAAAGCCTTCACGCCGGGCGTGCCCGCGGGCTCGATTTCCAATTCCGCCAAATTCGAAGCCGTCGACCCCGAGTACTGGGTGCCCAACGGCTATGCCGTCATCAACGTCGACATCCGC
>CAMOUE010000064.1 GCA_946626265.1 uncultured Eggerthellaceae bacterium
ACCCCGACGAGGATCGCGTATTCCGTCGTTCCCTGGCCCTTTTCCGATTTCGCCACGTTGCGCGCCCGGGCGACCGCCCCCGACCAGACGCCCACGCATGCACGGTCGAACGATTCCGAAAACTTCTTCGCGTTTGCCATTTCCCTTTTCCTTTCTCCGTCTTTCCATTTCAAAACCCTCCCGCCAGCTCGAGCAGGATAGGCCCCATTACCAGGAGAAGCATCGCCGGCAAGATGAGCGTTCCCGTCGGGAGCATCATCTTCACCGGTGCTTTCGCCACGCGCTCCTCGAGCGCGGTCCTATACGACGCCCGCGATTGGACAGCGGCCTCCTCGAGGATGTCGGTCAACGCCGACCCGAACCTCAACGACCTGACCACGCTGTCGACGACGCGGCCGAGCTGGTCGCAGTCGTACGAATCCGCGAACTCCCTCAACGCCTGCTCGCGCGTCACGAGCCCGAGCGACCAGCTTCGATACGCCCTCGTGCACGAGCGGGCGAACTCCCCGTCGAAATGGGACCCGTAGAGCGCGAAGCTCGCGTCGAACGACAGTCCGCTGCGCAGGCCCAAGGCGAGCACCTCGAGCATCTCGGACAGATGGCGCTCCGCGATGGCCGCCCGCTCGCGGCGCGCGGCGGCGAGCGCCCGCTCCGGCAGCATCCTGCCGGCAATCGCCCCGGCAACGCCCAACACGATCGCCAGCTCGGTGGAAAGCAGCGCTCCGAACAGGGCGCCGGCGAGCGCGCATGCAGCGGAAAGCCTCGTGCACGCCTCGAGATACCCTGACACCGACACGTCCTTACCGCAGCCGGCGAGCACCGCCTGTTCCTTGAAGCGCTTGCCCGCGCGCGTCTGGCCGGCCCGCCGCGCGCGGACGCTCGGCGACAACGGCACCGTCGTCCCCACGTACATGCCCCTCGTGAGCGAGGTCGCGTAACGCAGTCCCACGCCGTTCAAGCCGGCGCCCGCCAGGCGCCGGCCGGACGCGGACGCCCCCAATGCCGTCTTCCTCCTGCGAGCGCGATCGTGCCGCTCGACAAGGCGCGAGGCGACGAGCGCCGCCGCGACCGCGGCGCATGCGCACGCAACGAAGGCGCACGCCAACGCAACAACCCCGCTCATGACACGCCCTCCACCGACAACGCGCGCCTCACGAGGAAGATTCCGAGCGCCTGCATGAAGACCGCCAGCATCAGCAGGCCGAACCCATGCGCGCTCGTGAAGAACGGCGCCAGGAAATCGGGACTCGCGAGCGAGAACGCCGCGACGAGGACGAACGGCATCACGACCACGACGCGCGCCGACAGCTTCGCCTGCGCAGTCTGGACCCGCAAGGCGCGCCTCAACGCGAGTTCGCCCTTGACCGTGTCGGTCGCCGCCTCGAGCACCTGCCTCATGGCTCCTCCCGACTGATGCTGGACATCGAGCGCGACGGCGATGAACGCGAGCTCGGAGGCATACGCCCCGCTCCTCAGCTCCTCGAGCGCCTCGCGCGCGTTGCCGCCCATCTCCATGACGTGGGCGCTTCGGGCAAACGCCTCGCCCAAAGGGCCCTTCACCTCTTCGGAAACCTGCTGGAACGTCTGCATGAGCGTGAACCCGGACCCGAAGCATGCCGCCATGGACTCGAGCGCCGCGGGAACGGCATCCCTCGCCTGCTCGCGCCGACGCTCCCCGGCGTTTCCCACAACGGCCGCGAGCACGAGCGAACCGCACAGGGGAACGGCGAACGCCGCAATCGGGCTACCGACGGCAAAGCCCACCGCCGCGCCCAAAGCTGCGAACAGCACGAGCAGGACGCTCGTCGAGGCGACCGCGGTCGTGGCCCAACCGCGCTCCCTGCAGAGTTCCACGAGCTCGTCGGCAACGGACCTGGCCTTTTTCGAACCGAGAAGCCTCTGCGCGACGGGGACGGCGAACGAGAACCCGTTCCTCAGGCGCCAGAGCGCCAACCCGGCAACCGACATGCCCGTTCCCTGGGCGGCAAGCGATGCCTCCCGCCCTCGCAACGAAGCCGTTATCGCGAACGTCAACGCGAAGGCGCAGGCAAACGCCGCCGCCAGCGCTACCGCGCATGCAAACACGCGTGTTTCCATCCTTCTACCTCCTCTTCCTCGGCCATGCCGAGCATTGCAAGGGCGTCGATCCAGTCGGGCACGGCGACCCAGTCGCCTGCAAGGCTCCCGAGCGGGCGTGCATAGATCGGGTCGACCAGGCAACGGCCCCTGTCCCGATCGAACCTGAGCGCCACCGCGTCGGAAACGCAGCGCGAGCCGTCCGGGTTCCGCCTCATCTGGACGATGAGGTCGATTGCGCTTGCGATGTTCTGCTCGACGACGTCGATCGGCAAATCGCCCTCGTAGCGGACCATCGTCGCCAGCCGCGAGATCGAATCGGCGGGCGAGTTCGCATGCAGCGTCGTAAGCGAGCCATCGTGGCCCGTGTTCATGGCCTGAAGCATGTCGGACGCTTCTGCGCCGCGGCATTCCCCTACGACGATCCGGTCCGGTCTCATGCGCAGCGCATTGATCACCAGGTCGCGGATCGTGACCTCGCCGACACCCTCCGCGTTCACGGGCCGGGCCTCGAGACGCACGACGTGGGGATGCTCCAAGAAGCGCAGCTCCGCCGAATCCTCGATGGTGACGATGCGCTCCTCGTGGGGAATCTCGCACGAGAGCGCGTTGAGCAGCGTCGTCTTGCCGCTGCCGGTTCCCCCGACCACCGCGATGCTCTTGCGCGAGCGCACCGCCCACCGCAAGAACGGGACGAGCTCGGGTTCGACCGAGCCGATCTCCCTCATCTCGTCGAGCGTGATCACGCGGCGGGCGAACTTGCGGATGGTGACGTACGGGCCGTCGAGCGCGACGGGCGCCACGACGACGTTGACGCGATGGCCCTGGGGAAGGCGCGCGTTGACCATCGGCGAAGCCTCGTCGACGCGCCTCCCCAACGGGCCCAGTATCCTGTCGATGAGGGCGCGAAGCTCCGCCGTGTCGGAAAACCTCCGGTCGGTGAGATGCAGCTTCCCCTCGGTTTCCACGAACACCCTTCCCGGCCCGTTGACGATCACCTCCGTGATCGTGTCGTCTTCTATCAGGTCCTCGAGAACGCCGAACCCGAACACGGCGTCTATCAGCTGGGACACGAGCCTTTCGCGCTCGTCGTGGTCGACGTACGCCCACGCCGCGTCCTCGAAGGCGCGACGGCAGGCGCTGCGAAGCTCGTTGCGCGCCCGGTTGGGGTTGTCGGCGGCGAACCGCGCGAGGTCGTCGACTGAAATGATCGTTTGCACCTTGGTTTTCAACATCTGGAGGAGCGCGTCGCCGGCTGGCTGTTCCTCGTAGGCGTAGTTGCCCGCCTTCTGGACCCTGTCGTACAACGTCATGATTGGCCCCAGATCCTACGACGGCCCACATGCCGGCCCCTCTTCCTGGAAGCGCCCTTGGGCTCCTGGGCCTTGCCTGCTGCAACCGACCTATGCTCGCCATCGGGCAGGAGCTTCGATAAAACCGGCTTCAAGCTCTCGCTAAACTCGTTGCGGGAGTCCACGAGCTCCTTCACCGCGCCTCCGCTGAGATAATCCTCCACGTCCCTTCCGCCGTCTTTCAGCTCGAACACGGTGACGCCCTTCATCGCGCAGGAAACGTCTATGGATGTGAGCGGGGCTCCCTTCGCGCAGCGGTTGACCGCGAACCTGAACGGCCCGGTCGCTATCCCGCAACGCTCGCAAAGATCGAGCGCATGGAGGCACGCGCGGACAGACGAGGCCCGCTGGTCCACGAGGAACAGCGCCGCGCTGCTCCGTTCGAGCAACGCCGCATGCTGCTCCGCCCACGCCGCCCCGGTGTTGGCCACGATGACGTCGAACCGCGGCGCGAGCGCGTCGAGCAGGTCGGGGAGCCCGCGCACGACCGACTCGGCCATCTCGAGGCGATGCGGGGGCGCCAGCACAGACACGCGGGCCTTGTCCCCGATTTCCCGCTCGAGCAGGTCCGGCCTGCTCATCGCGACGTCCAACGTCAGCGGGTCCTGTACGCCTGCGAGGACCGCGGCGTCTCCGAACTGCAAGTCGTAATCAAGCAACAGCGTCCTGTAGCCCATGAGGTGGGCCAGGAAAGCGCTTGTGACCGACACGGAGCTCTTGCCCGCACCCCCGCTCCCGCTCACCACCGGCAGGATGAACGCCCGCTTCTGCTGTGCGAGCGTCGGTGTGGATGCTGTCGAAACGCGGTTCGGCAGCGCGAGCGCAGGCGTTGTCGTCTGACGGACGTCGGACCCCGCTCGTTGGGTCTTGGAATCCGCCCGTTGGGCGCTGAAAGCGACCTGATAGGCGCCTAAATCCGCTTGGTGGGACCCGGCGTCCGCCTGATAGGCGCCGGCATCCGCTTCGTGGGCACCAGAATCGACCTGATGGGCGCCGCCGAGCGCCGCCTTCCGGTCCGCATAGAGTCGCAGGAACATCTCGGGCGTGACCACCCCGTCTATGAGCGCGGTATGGGCCCTGCTGAGCAACGAGCCGTCGCCGCCCTGGTGAACGAGGCGCACGTCGAGTGCGGGTCGGTCGGCCTTCAACGTGGCCGCCAGGTTGATCGGCTCCACGTCGCTGCACGAGACGACCCATGCCTGCCCGATTTCATCGTC
This sequence comes from uncultured Eggerthellaceae bacterium, assembly GCA_946626265.1. Taxonomy (GTDB): domain Bacteria; phylum Actinomycetota; class Coriobacteriia; order Coriobacteriales; family Eggerthellaceae; genus UBA9715. The sequence goes on from CAMOUE010000064.1 coordinate 4,646, forward strand.
ATGCGCGATCGCCTCGCGGGCGGCCGCGCCCTCGACGTAGACGTCGAGCCAATGCTGGGCCTCGAGATCCTCGCCGTCCAAGCCGAGCAACGCAGGGTTCCTCACGAGCTCCTCTTCGGCGCATAACGCAATCCGAACCGTCATCCCTGCTCACCTCCTGATGAAGCAGCCGCCGATGATTTGGCGGCATTCGCCGACGCCGAAGCGCCGCTCGATTCCCTCGGGCTGTCGGCGCTGTCGGCGCTCGACGCCTGCCCGCCCTGCGCCTGGCGCTTCGCGGCCTCCTCGGGCGATTCGCCCGGCAATACGAAATACAGCTCCGTCTTGTTCGCGGCCGACACGATTTCCTCGACGCGATCGGGCTCCACCGCAAGCGTCAGCCAACCGACGGACGAGGAAACGAGCGAATTGGAGTCGCCAACCGACGCGTCTATGACCAAGACGTTCCTCGCGATGGCGGAGGTGGCCGTCCCGCCCGACGAATACACGTCGACGCTCATGCCCGGACGAATCGCCCCGCCAACTGCCTGGACGGCTTTAGCCGGGACGCTCACGGCCTCCTTGCCGACGGGCACTTCGAGCGAATCGCGGTCGCGCTCGAAACGCTTGGAGGTGATGACCTCGCCTTTTATGATCGACGACGTCGCGGTCTTGCCAACGACGTCGGACGTGTCGCGCAAGGCGCCTTCGGGGAGGAGGTCGGCGACCCACAGCCTCGTCTCGACGGCGGACAAATCCACCCTCTCGCCCGACGCCACGTCCCGCGTGGCGACGCAAACCTCGACCTGCTCGCCGCCGTAGCGCGCCAACGCCTCCGCCCGCGCGGCACTCGCCTCTCCCTGGACGTTCAGCATGAACGCCGCCAGGCATGCCGCGCAAAGAAGCCCGCAGGCGATGGCGATCAACGTCATGCGCTTCTGCTTCATCCCGCCTCCTTCGCCGTTCCGATTTGTCGTGCTGGAATTATCGGCGCGGCGAGCTGGACCGTTCAACCCTCGAAGTCTTGCTTGAATACCGGGCCGAACAGGCGGGAAACGCCGTGCTTCGCAATCGGATTGCCTTGCGATTGCGCACGCCCCTTTCCCTACGCGGGTTCGCGTCGGGCCGCGTTTCGGACGGGTCGGGCGCGTGGTCGAACGGACCTGTCGGCGCACGCGCCACCTGCGCCGACGACGAAGCGCCTCAAGGGGCGCCTTGCACGGCGTCGCGTGCGGGGAGACGTGGAAAACGCGTGTTTAGGAATGTGGGGAACTCCGGACGCGTGCGGCCTTAGCCGCGACGCGGGACCTCCCCCTGATCGGCCAGGGCGAGGCGGATGCGGTTCTCCCGATTCAGGGCGCTCGACTCGGGATCGTAGTCGATGAAGGTGATCGGCAGGTCCGGGAAAAGCCCCGAGAGTTCATGCGCGGCCCCGCGCGACTGCACGTGCCCTTTAAGGCACCCGAAACTCTGCAGGTAGATGACGCGGCTCACGCCGGCGGCCCTGAACGCCTCGAGCTGCTCGAGGTAGCGTACGTCCTCGACCTCGACGAGGCTCGGGTCGGGGTAGGCCACGCGCCACCCAAGGCTCTCGACAAGTTCGGACACGTGCTCGTTGAGCTCGTCGTCGAAGACCAGAAGCGGATTGCCCACCAGGCCGACCATCGGGCGACCGTCGGAGGACGCCTGGCTCCCACCTGCGAAAGAGGCCTTCCGACCGAACGACGTCCCGGCCTCGACGAAAGGCACCGCCTCGACCGGGAACCCGCCCGCACCGACGTGCTCCAGCTCGAAAGGCAGCGCATCGGTCAGGCACTCCAGGCACACGCGCGGCACCCGGAGGGGAGCTCCTTCGTTCGAAAGGACCCCGTCCAGCCGGCGTTTGGTCGATTGCACGAGCGCCTTGGCCGTCGAACACAAGTCGGGCGTCACGGGCTGTGCGCACGGAGGCTCGCCGCCCCGCCCGGATTGAGCCGCCCGCCCCTCCGACGCAGACGGCGCCCGGTCATTCGACGGAACGGCCGCCAAACCGCTCGCCGGAGCAGCCGTCGGGTCGCTCGCCGGAGCAGCCGTCGGGTCGCTCGCCGGAGCGCCTGCCGGCCGCATTGCCGGCAGGTGGCCGCCTATCGGCAACTTTGCCTGGGCGGGGTCCCAGTTGCCCGTCCAACTTGCAACCCGGACATGACGCCGCGGCCTTGCAGCCGAACGTTCGTCGCGACCCTCCGCCCCGCGCTCGCGAACGGTCTTGGAAACCCCTTCTCCTTCGAGCCCGACCGTGTAAGCCAGCGTGCGCAGCCGAATGCGGATATGCGCCCGGTCCACGATTTCGTCGATTTTGAGCTCGGTGAAAGGACGGTGCAGCTCGTTGGCCAAATCGCGCGCTTCGTCGAACGAGACGGAATCGAACCCGCAACCGAACGACCGCAAAGCCACGACCTGGATCTGAGGATGGGCCGCAGAGAACTCTATCAGCTCGCAGAGGTGCTTCGACGGTTTCCACAACGCCCGCTTGCCGCGCTGGCTGCGCAGCTCGCGCCCAAGGGCGCTCATGGGCACGACGGCGAAACCCAGCTTGGCGAGTTCGACGTCGATTCCGTGAATCAACGACGCGTCCGCATGGTAAGGCCGCCCCGCGACTACGGCGGCGCGACGCGATTCGTCTTCGACCAGCCAGTCGAGCACCTTTTCCGCCGCACGCTCGAGCGTGCCCTCGAATCGCTCCTGCGCGGCCAACGCGCGCTCGAGCGCACGCTCGAACTCTTCCCTCCCGACGGACTCCACGTCGCGCCCTTCCGCCAGATCGCGAATCGCCTCGTAAAGGACGTCCCGGTCATGTGCGAATTTCCGCAATGCGGCCGGGCGGATGGCCTTGATGGTCGGCGAGCATAGGGCAGCGCCCTCGACGTTGTCGGCGAGCGCGCAAGCGTACGAGCAGGCGACCGGACAGCGGGTGCCGCGCTCGAACTTGGGCATGAACACGACGTCGGCGCCCTTGCTCGCAAGATGCGCGTAACGCAGATGCGCGACCTTCGCCGGATGGCAGACGCTTTCGGACGGTATGGTCTCGGCCGCGCGGTCGCGCAGCGAACCCGCCTCGTCATCGCGCGGCATGACAATCGAAAAGCCCAGCTCGGAAAAGAGCGTATGCCAGAACGGGACGCTTTCGTACACGTTCATCGCGTCGGCGATGCCGACAGTCACGTTTCCGCGCGCACCGGTCGCCGGTACGTCCCCGAATCCGGCGACGAGCTTCTGCTCGAGGGCCACGATATTGGCGACGCGCGTCCCGGCATCGGGGGTTTCGCCGAACAACGCCTCATGCGCCCGCTCGCACCTGTTGCCGCTGAGGAAACGTCGGCCGTTCCCGAAATCCACGATGGAAACGAGGCATGCGTTCCCGCAGCCCGTGCAGCGCGTCGACTTTTCCCGCAGCTCGAGCGCGCGTATCTCCTCGGCGTCGAGCAGGGAAGACGCTTTACCGTTGGCCCTGTCGCGCGCCACGAGCGCCGCCCCGTAGGCGCCCATGAGATGCGCGGCGGCCGGCCTTGTCGCCCGCACGCCCGCACGTTTCTCGAAGGCACGCAACACGGCGTCGGACCTGAACGTGCCGCCCTGCACCACGACGGCATCGCCGAGCGGCAGCGCATGCGACTTGCCGATTATGCGCGTCATGACGTTGTTCACGACCGAGTACGCGATGCCCGCCGCGATGTCGCCTTTCGAGGCGCCGATCTTCTGCGCATGGCGAACGCGCGACGTCATGAAGACAGTGCATTTCGCGCCGAGGTCAATGGGATGCCTCGCCTCGAACGCCTCCTTGGAGAACAGCTCGCTTTTGAGCTGGAGCGATCTTGCGCTGCTCTGCACGAAGGCCCCACAGCCCGACGAGCACGCCTCGTTGAGCACGGCGTCGACCACGACGCCGTCGCGCACCCAAAGCGCTTTCATGTCCTGGCCGCCGATATCGAGCATGAAGCTGACATCGGGGCAGAAATGCTGCGCCGCCTTCAGGTGGGCGACCGTTTCGACGACGCCCGAATCGAACCCGAGCCCGGCGCGCAGCAAATCCTCGCCGTAGCCCGTCACCGTCGCATGGGCGATGCGGGCCTCCTCCTTCGAATACATGTTTGCACCCACGGCCGCCACGAGCCCTTCGACCATAGAACGGGCAGTGCCGAACGTATCGCCCTCGACTTCCCGATAACCCGAGACCACGAGGGCGCCCGACTCGTCAATGAGGGCGTACTTGCACGTCGTCGAACCCGCGTCGAAGCCGAGGTAAAGGTCCCCCCGCGCGTCTCCGAGCCACGCCGACGACATGGCGGACCGGACATGGCGCCTGCGAAATTCCTCGACCTGGCCCGCATCGTCGAAAAGGGGCTGCAGGTACGCAAGGTCCGCTGGAGCCTGCACGTCAGCGCCGAGCGAGAGCGCCGCACCCCGGCGCAGGCGCCGCTCGAGGTCGGAAAGCATGACGGTTGGCGCATCGGGCGCGCACTCAACGGCTCCGATCGCGGCATACAGGTGCGCGTCGAGGGGCTTTATTCCCGAGCCCTTCGTCAAGCCGAGCTTGCGCCGGAACGTCATGACCAGCGCCGGTATGTGCTCGAGCGGACCACCTAGGAACACGACCGTGCCGCGGATGGGCCTGCCGCAAGCCAGCCCGCCGAGCGTTTGGCGCACGACCGCCTCCAGGACGCTTTGCGCGATGTCCTCGCGGCGCGCGCCTGCGTTTATGAGGGGACGTACGTCGGTCTGGGCGAACACCGCGCAACGCGATGCGATATCGTATGTCCGGAAGCTGCCCAAGGCCAAGTTGCTGATTTCGCGCGTCTTCACGCCCAGCATGCTTGCTATGCCGTCGATGAAATCGCCCGTGCCGCCGGCGCAGGTCGCGTTCATGCGCTGTTCTATCGGCTCACGGAGGTGGGTGATCTTCGCGTCCTCGCCGCCGAGCTCGATTATGCAGTCGGCCTGCGGATACCGCGCACGCACGGCTGCCGTGGTCGCCACGACCTCCTGAACGAACGGAACGCCCAGATCGGCCGCCAGGGCTATGCCAGCCGACCCCGTGACCGCCAGCGGCGCGCCCAGGTCGCCGTGGCGCCAGATGATATCGTGGACCAGTTCGGCCAGCGTCGTGCGGACGTCGGAGCGATGCCTATGGTAGACCGAGTAGACGACGTGGCCGTCCGCGTCGACGGCCACGAACTTCACCGTCTTGGACCCCACGTCGAGCCCGAATCGCACCGGCCGGTTGTCGTTGGTGACCAGGTTGGGAGAACGGCGCGACCACCAGGAGTTCCACCCGCGAGCGCCCGACGTCGCCTCCGATCGGCCGCCTTCGGCGGGTTCGTCGGTTCTACCGCTTTCGCTGGCTTTGCCGGTCTTTTCAGGTTCGCCGGTTTCTCCGATCTTGTTGGCTGCCCGATGGGGCGGCACGACCTGCTTGTTGTAAGGAGTCTCGAATCGGACCATATCATCGCTGTCTTGACGAAGGCGTCTCCTGGGGAGCTTCAACCGCATTTTACAGGAATTGGGACGAACGGCGCCGGGCACACGCCGCCGAACGCAAGTCCGTCGCCAACGACAAATGGCGAGTTGGAGGAGGTGTTTGCGCTTTCTCCCGATTTATGGGAAACTGAGTAATCGCTTGATAGAGCATGGTCGAGTGGCGCAGCGGGAGCGCAGGTGCCTTACAAGCACAAGGTCGGGGGTT
>CAMOUE010000065.1 GCA_946626265.1 uncultured Eggerthellaceae bacterium
CTCGTCGTGGGCGATGCCGCCGCCCGCGCCGCCGAGCGTGAACGACGGCCTGAGCACAACCGGGTACCCGATGTCCGCCACGATGGCGCGCGCATCGTCGACGGAGTACGCATAGCCCGAGCGCGCCGTTTCGATGCCCAGCTCGTCCATGCACTGGTTGAAGAGCCGTCTGTCCTCGCCGCGACGTATGGCGGCGAGGTCGCACCCTATCATCTCGACGCCGTAACGCTCGAGCGCACCGGATTCGGCAAGCTCGACGGCGACGTTCAGCGCCGTCTGACCCCCGAGCGTGGCGAGCAGCGCATCGGGCCGCTCGCGTTCGATGATCTTCTCGACGGTCGGCGCGGTGATGGGCTCGACGTACGTGCGGTCGGCCAAGTCGGGATCGGTCATGATGGTGGCGGGGTTGCTGTTCACGAGGACGATGCGGTAGCCCTCCTCGCGCAGCACCTTGCACGCCTGTGCGCCCGAGTAGTCGAACTCACACGCTTGCCCGATAACGATAGGGCCCGACCCGATGACGAGAATTGTGCTGATGTCAGTCCGTTTCGGCATGGCTGACTTCCCTTCCGACGAAAAAAGAGCCGAGAGAACCGTTCTCCCGACTCATTGGAACTTCCAGCCACTCAAGCGGTTCTGGGCGATGTCGATGTCGAGGTAGTCGGCCCGGCCGTCCATGAGCCGCGTGAACGCCTCGAACAGGTAGTGGGAATCGGTCGGACCCGGATTGGCCTCGGGGTGGTACTGCACCGAGAACGCCGGGATATCGAGGAACGCGATGCCTTCGGCCGTGCCGTCGTTCAAGTTGACGTGCGTGAGCTGGATGCGGCCGAACCGATCGTTCTCGACGACGTTCTGGGCGACCTGGCGCCCCAAGCTGGGGAAAACCACGTTGAAGCCGTGGTTCTGGGCCGTGATCTCGACGCGGCCCGTACGGAGGTTGGCGACGGGCTGATTGCCGCCGTGATGCCCGAATTTGAGTTTCTCCATGCACGCACCGGCAGCCTTGCAGATCATCTGATGGCCCATGCAGATGCCGAAGACGGGCACGCGACCGAGCAGCTTCTCCACCTGCTCGTACGTTTCGACCACCGCATCCGGGTCGCCCGGGCCGTTCGACAGGAACACGCCGTCGGGGTTTTTGGCGAGAACGTCTTCGGCCGGCGTATCCCATGGCACGACGAGCATCTCGCAACCTGCGCGCGCAAGGCCCTCGAGAATCGATCGCTTAACGCCGCAGTCGTACACGACGACTCGATATCTGGGCTCGAACGGCGGATCGAGCGCGAAGGCCTTGCCTTCGGCCAAATCAGCGGGCCCGAACGCATACGGTTTAGCGCACGAGACGGTCTTGACGAGGTTTGCGCCGATGAGAGGCTCGCTTGCGAGCACCTTCGAGAGCAAGCTCGAAACGTCCGCGTCCTCGGTCGATATCACGGCCTGCATGGCACCGTGCTCGCGCACGTGCCGCACGAGGGCTCGCGTGTCAACGCCCTCAATCGCGACGACCCCTTCAGATGCCAGGTATTCGGGCAACGACACCTTGCTTCGCCAGCTCGACGGCGTCATGCACATGTCCCGGACGACCAGCCCGCGCAATGCTGGATGGTCGGCTTGCGCGTCTTCGGGGTCGACGCCGTAATTGCCGATTTGCGGATAGGTCATCGTGACGATCTGGCCCGCATACGATGGGTCTGTGACGACTTCGAAATACCCCTCGAGCGACGTGTTGAAGCAGATCTCGCCGAACGCCTCGCCAGCCGCTCCGCACGCCGTGCCCTGAAACGCCGTGCCGTCTTCGAGAACGAGCAGCGCGGGTTGCCGCCGCGGCTTGGACGTACCTGCTAGCATCTTGTCTGAAAGAGCGCTCATGACATCTCCGTCCAGCATCAAAAAATGCCTTGTTTTCCTCGAAAAATGCTACGCTCTTAACGTTTCTCCCACGTTTCATGAAACCAGACCGAAACGTGCGAGAATGAGTCGGGAGAACTGTTCTCCCGACTCATTTGGAGGCTACATGGGCAGCAAGTATCGCGAGGAATGCGAATCGAATATTTACCATGTGACGTTTCGCGGCGTGGCGAAGCAAATCGTTTTCGAAACGGATGATGATCGGCGATTCTTTGGGAAACGGATGCGGCAATACCTCGACGAGCTTGACCTGCAACTGTACGCTTGGTGCTTCATGAGCAACCACGTCCATCAGGTGATCCGCGGTGATATCCGCGAGATTGGCCGCTATATGAAAAAGCTGCTCGTAAGCTACGCGCATTGCTTCAACGATCGCCACGACCGCGTCGGGCATCTTTCGCAAAACAGATTCGACAGCGTTCCGATCAAGAGCGATGAGCAACTCATGGCCGTCGTTCGTTACGTCCACCGCAACCCGGAGTCAATTCCCGGTCAATCGTATGAGACGTACCAATGGAGCAGTTATCGGGAGTACCTCGGAAATCCATTCATTTCAGAAACCGAATTCGTTTGGTCGCTCTTCAACGGGCGGGAAGACTTCGTCAAGTTCCACAAAGATTGGGTTCCCGACGATCAGCCGGCCTTCTCGCGAAGGAACCCGCCCGATGATCTTGTTGCCGCAAAGTTTGCATGCGAGCTTTTGGGTATAGCATCGGCAATCTCGATTGCATCGCTTCCCAAATCTGAACGAGATACCCAGCTTGCCACTTTAAAGAAGACCGGCCTCACCGTCTCGCAACTTGCCAGAATCACCGGAGTCGGCCGCAACATCATCCAGCGCGCTAAATGAGTCAGAAGGTGGCCCCGCGAAACCGGCGGCGATCGATCCGGCGTGCGGAATGAGTCGGGAGAACTGTTCTCCCGACTCATTCTGTGCGGATGCCGAGCTTGGCGCACATGAAGGCGTTGGCGGCGCGCTCAGCCGAGTCGTCCAGTCCGTCGAGCGGCGTCACGGGAAGGCCTTCCTTCGAGAATCGGCGAATCAAAGCCTGTTCGATAAGCCAATCGGCAACTTCGGGGTTCTTGGCGAGCAGGGGCCCGTGCAGGTAGGTGGCCACGACGTTGCGGTAGCGAGCGCCGTCGAGGCCGTCTTGGCCGTTGTTGCCTTTTCCGTGACGGTTTATGACGCGGCCGAACGGCTCGCATCTGGGACCGAGGAACGTACGCCCGGCATGGTTCTCGTAGCCGACGACAGGCGCTTTCGCCAGCGGGCTTTCCAGCGCGACGTTTCCGACGAGCCGGTTGTGGGAACCGCCCTCCGCTCGCTTGGTCTCGATGTCGAGGACTCCGAGCCCTGGCACGGCTTCGTCGCCGAGCAGCCAGGTGCGCCCGAGAATCTGGAACCCCCCGCAGATGGCCAGCAGCACGCCGTCATCCTCAACGTAATCTCGCAACGCGGCAGCCTGCTCGAGCAGGCTTTGCGATGCGGCGCGTTGCTTGCGGTCGGGGCCGCCGCCCAGAAAGACGATGTCGGCGCGCGAGAAGTCGACCAGCTCTGCGCGCGTCGCGCGCACGACTTCGACGTCGATTCCACGCCTGCGCGCGCGATCTGCCAAGATTGTCACATTGCCGCCGTCGCCGTAGAGATTCAGCAGCTCCGGGTACAGGTGGACAATCGTGAGCTTCGCGTGCGGGCGCAGGTGACTCGCGGGTGATGCCGTCTGGCCGCGAGTGGGGGCTTCCGCATCGCGCACGTGCGCTCGAGCGGCCGGGGGCTCCGCGTCATGCGCAACGGCTACGAACGCCCCCTCGTCGTGAGCCATTTCGTCGAGTTCCGCCTTGACGCCGGGTAGCGCCGTATAGTTCGCGATGAGGAACAGGTCGGCACCAGGTTTCGCGCAAGCTGCTTTCCGCGCGAAGTCGCGTGCGCCGTCGACGAGCGCCGCGTTGATTCCCGCATACTTCAACCTGACCTGCAAGTCGTTGCGCCTGATGCCGCCCGCGAACACGGCGAGGTCGTCGACTGCCGCCAGCTCCTCGAAGTCGACGTCCCACAGCCACGAAACGTCGTGGCCGTCGGCTTCCTTGTCGTTGATGAAGAACGCGACAGCTGCAGGTCCCGGGGCATCCGCGACGATCCGCAGGTTCTGGTTGAGCCCGACGGGGTTCTTGGCCAGGTTGAGCAATGCGTTGCGGCCGCCGATGCGGTAGGCCTGGAGCCTTCCGTTTTCGGGGGCGAATGCTCGAATCGCGCGTCCGACGCATTCGAACGGGATGTTGCAGCAGTCGGCGGCCGCACAGGTCGCCAAAAGGTTGTAGGCCATGTACGCGCCCGTGAGGGATGTCACGACGCGTCCGACGGTCGTGCCGTGACGCAGCACGTTGAACGTAACCCCCCGCCCGTCAAGCTGCACGCCGCAAGCCCGGTACGTCGGCTCAACGCGCGCGAACCCGCATCGCGGGCAGCGGTACGATCCCAGCTGCCCGTACTGGCGCCAGGCGTAGTCGAGCTCGGCGTCGCATGCCTGGCATAAGCCGGAATCGGCCACCTTGTTTTGGGGGAGCCCCAAATCTTCGGAGATGCCGAAAGGCCTGCGCTCGTTTGTCGAACGGTCGGCGATGGCCTGGCAGAACGGGTCGTCGGCATTGTAGACGAGCACCGTGTCGGGCGACGACGCCAACGCTTCGGCTATGCGTTGCTGGACATGGTCGATTTCGCCCGCGCGATCGAGCTGGTCGCGGAACAGGTTCAACAGCACGACGAAGTCGGGCTGCAGTTGGGGCACGATCTTGGCCAGCCACAGCTCGTCGCTCTCGAACACGCCCCAGTCGGCGGCGCGGGCGTGCAGCAGCGCGCTTGCGACGCCGGAATCGAGATTGGCGCCCGTGCGGTTGCACGCGACGGTTTTACCGGAGGCCTCGAGCGCGTCTGCGAGCAGGTTCGTGACCGTCGTCTTGCCGTTCGTCCCGACAACCACGATGGTTCCCTCGGACACCCGCGGCTTCAGGTGCGTGATGAGGTTAGGGTCAACGACGAGGCCCGCCTTGCCGGGGAAGTTGGCCGCCGGCCTGTGAGCCACGTTTGCGAGCGCCCAGGTCGCCACGGCTCCTACGGTTTTCGCGAGCCCGAACCTCATGTCCGTGGCGCGAGCTTTTTCGCGCTTTCGCCGAAGAACACCTCGTGCCAGCACAGGAAGCAGTAGATGTTCCAGATGCGCATCATCTTGAGCTTGCTGCGGCCGGCGACGGTCGCGAAATCGGTCGAGCGATGGTCGTCGAGCATCTTCGCGAGGTAGTCGACGTTGAAGAACTCGTGGGCGGCGGGCGACGTGAACGCCTCCTTGATGCGCTCGTAATACAGGTCGGTCTGCAGCCAAACCGTCAGCGGCGTGATGAACGGCTGCTTGGGCATGTTGGCGACTTTCTTCTGGAAACCGAGCTTGGCGGCGGCAACGCGCAGCGCGTATTTCGAGTGCTCGCCGTCGACGCGGCACGACGTGGGCAGCTGCAGCGCCACGTCGAGCACGCGCTTGTCGAGGAACGGCACGCGCAGCTCGAGCGAGTGGGCCATGGACATCTTGTCGGCCTTCAGGCAGATGTCGAAGGGCATGTACGACACCATGTCGACGTACTGGGTCTGCGTGATGACGTCGAGCCCCTGGGCTGCAGCCTCGTCGAAATGCGGCTTGCACCATTCCCACGGCTTGCAGGGGCCGTCGTAGCCGCGAAGCACCTGGGGCACTTCGTCCCACAGGTAGTTCATGACGGCGCGCTGGTAGCTGCGCTCGGGTCCTCCGGCGCCGCGCATGGCGAAATGGCGGCCGTGGAACGGCGGCAGCTTCTCGGCGATTGCGCCCGCCGCGGCTCGGATGGGGCGCGGGACGGCCTTGAAGTACTTCTCGAACTCGAACTGGTCGTGGTAGATCCAGTAGCCGCCGAACAGCTCGTCGGCCCCTTCGCCGGATTGCACGACCTTGACCTGATCGCTTGCCAGGCGCGACACGAAGTACAGCGGGATGGCAGACGGCGCGCCGAGCGGCTCGTCCATGTGGTATTGCTCGATTGGCACGACGTCGAGGAACTCCTCGGCGCTGACCTGCGTTTCCCAGTTGGGCAGATGCGCCCATTGCGCGAACGCGCGCGAATCGGCCAGCTCGTCGAGCTTGATGTCGAAATCGTCGAGTGCCGCTATCTCGGCGAGCTTGTCCTCGCAGCCGATGTCGTAGCCGACCGAGAACGTCTTCACGTCGGGCGCGTGCCGGCCCATGCAATAGGCCGCCAGCGACGAGTCGATGCCGCCGGACAGGAAGCTGCCGATCTCGACGTCGGCGATCTCGTGCGCTGCGACCGATTCGTCGAACACCTCGTTCACGATGTCGGCCCATTCGTCGAGCGTCTTCGTTTCGTCGATCTTGTAGGTGATGCGGTAGAAGCATTCGATGTGCATCCGGCCGTCTTTGTACACCATGAAATGGCCGGGCAGCAGCTTGTGCACGCCGGCGAACATGGTCTGCGAGTCGTTGAGATACTCGAAGCACAGGTACTGCGGGAGCATCGCGCGGTTGACGGCGGGCGTGAACTTCGGATGCGCGTAGAACGCCTTGATCTCGGAACCGTAGATGAGCCGGGCGCCTTCCTGCATGTAGTAAAGCGGCTTGATGCCGAAGATGTCGCGCGCGCAGACGAGCTGTTTTCGGACGTCGTCCCAGATGGCGATTGCGAACATGCCGCGCAAGCGCTCGAAGACGCCCACGCCCCACTCCTCGTAGCCGTGCACGATGACCTCGGTGTCGCCGTTCGTCGCGAATTCGTAGCCCGCCTCGCGCAGCTCGGCGCGCAGCTCCCGGAAGTTGTAGATCTCGCCGTTGAACGTGACGGTCACGTCGCCCTGGGCGTTTCGCATGGGCTGCTTGCTGCCTTCGAGGTCGATGATCGACAGGCGGCGAAAGCCCATCGCGATGCGGTCGTTGACGTAGTAGCCGTCGTCATCGGGGCCGCGGTGCTTGATGCGGTCGGCCATGTCGCGCACGATGGCGAGGTTGGTCTCGGCGTCGTAGTCGATTGTCGTGAATCCCACGAATCCGCACATAGGCAGCAATTCTCCAATCTTCTCGTTTCTGCTGCACGCTACGATTGTCTGCCGAGCGTATTGCGGTTCCGTTTCGCGGCGCCTCGCTGAAACGCGCCCTTAACCCTGCCGAAATACCGTTGCAATAATGTCCCCACGTCATCCAGAGCGCAGCGCCCGAAGGGCGCGGAGTCGAAGGATCCCGCGTGTTGCGGGTTCTCCCGACTCGTTTTGGCTAAGCGCGGTTGCTCGCCGTAGCGGCTATGAAGTCGCGGAACAGCGGATGCGGCTTGCCGGGGCGGCTCTTGAATTCGGGATGCGCCTGCGTGGCCACGAACCAGGGGTGGTCGGGAAGCTCGACCATCTCGGTCAGGCGCTCGTCGGGCGAGAGGCCCGAAATGACGAGCCCCGCTTCGGCGAGTCGGTCGCGATAGGCATTGGACACCTCGTAGCGGTGGCGGTGCCGTTCGTAGACGAGCTCGGCGCCGTAAGCCGCATGCGCCTTCGTGCTCGGCGCCACCTTGCAGGGGTAGGCGCCCAGGCGCATCGTGCCGCCCTTGTTCTCGACGTCTTCCTGCTCGGGCATGAGGTCGATCACGAACGGTGCCCCTGACCAAAGGGGAGACTCTCTTTTGATCGCTGACCATTTGGGAGTCTCCCCTTTGGTCAGGTCGTCTTCGTCGGCGAACTCGGCGGACGTCGCGCCGTCGAGGCCGGCAACGTGACGGGCGAACTCGCAGACCGCCGCCTGAAGGCCGAGGCAGATTCCCAGGAAGGGGATGCCGTTCTCGCGTGCATAGCGCGCAGCGGCGATCTTTCCCTCGAAGGCGCGCTGGCCGAACCCGCCGGGCACGAGGATGCCGTCCATGCCCTCGAGCTCGCGCGCGGCGTTCTCGTCGGAAAGCTGTTCGCCGTCGATCAGGTGCACGTTCGCGTGCACGCCGTTTGCAACGCCGGCATGTCCGAGCGCCTCGATGACCGACAGGTAGGCGTCGGGCAAGCTCGTGTATTTGCCGACGATCGCGATGTCGACTTGACCTTCGCAGCGTGCCGCCGCGTCTGCGTAACGTTGCAGCGGCGCTTGGGCGAGCTCGCCTTCGGGCAGCTTGAGGCGGCGTAGCACCTTCACGTCGAAACCTTGGTCAAAAAGATCGATCGGCACGTCGTAGATGCTCGGTGCGTCGACGCACGATAGCACCGAGTCGACGTCGACGTCGCAGAAGTGCGCGATCTTCGCGCGCACGGCGTCGCTTATCTCGTGGTCGGAACGGCATACGATGAAATCGGGCTGCACGCCCATCGAGCGCATCTCCTTGACGGAATGCTGCGTTGGCTTGGTCTTGACCTCGTGCGCGGCGGCGATGTAGGGCACGAGGCTCACGTGTACGAACACGACGTTCTCGGGCCCCAGCTCGTGGCGCAGCTGGCGCACGGCTTCGATGAAGGGCTGGCCCTCGATGTCGCCGATGGTGCCGCCGATTTCGGAAATGACGATATGGGCGCCGGTCTGCGTGGCCGCGCGCAGCACGCGCTCCTTGATGGCGTCGGTGACGTGCGGGATGACCTGCACCGTGCCGCCCAGGAAGTCGCCGCGGCGTTCGCGCGCCACGAGCGACTGGTAAATCGAGCCCTGCGTGAAGTTCGATTCGCGCGAGAGGCTCTCGTCGATGAAGCGCTCGTAGTGGCCGAGGTCGAGGTCGCCCTCGTGGCCGTCGTCGGTCACGAACACCTCGCCGTGCTGGAACGGGCTCATGGTGCCGGGGTCGACGTTGAGGTAGGGGTCCATCTTCTGCATGGTCACCTTGTACCCGCGCGCCTTGAGCAGGTGCCCGAGTGACGCGGCGGTGATTCCCTTGCCCAGCGACGATACGACGCCACCTGTTACGAAGATGTGCTTAGCCATGCGAGCCTCCCGTCTTCGAAGCATGAAAAAAGCGCCTGGCCGGCATACTCGGAATGCCCTCCAAACGCCTCTTGATTATAGGATGCGCATCCGGTCGGTGTTTCTGCGGGCATGCGATTTAACGCGCCTGCAACCCGATGGAAACACGCCGGGAAATGAGTCGGGAGAACTGTCCTTCCGACTCATTGTGCACAATGAGTCAGGGGTCAGGGCACCGACTCACTCTTAGATCGCTTGCTCGCCGCGCTCGCGGGTGCGGATGCGGATGACTTCCTCGACGGGGCTGACGAAGATCTTTCCGTCGCCGACTTCGCCGGTGGCTGCCGTGTCGCAGATGAGATCGACGAGCGAGTCCACTGCCTCGTCGTCCACGATGAGCTCGAACTTCACTTTTGGGATCATGTTCAAGAGCACCTCGGTGCCGCGGAAGTACTCCGACCAGCCATGCTGGTTGCCGCAGCCCATCACCTGCGCGATGGTCATGCCCGACACGTCGGCTGCGAACAGGGCCTCCTTCAGCTCTTCCATCTTCTCGGGGCGCACGATTGCGATGATGCGTTTCATATCCGGTTCCTCCTTAGTCCATGCCCAAATACGCGGGGTACGCGCTCTCGCCGTGGTTGACAACGTCGAGACCAAGCGCTTCTTCCTGCTCGCTCACGCGCAGAGTGCCGCCGAACGCCGCCTTCAGCGCGAGTCCGATCACGAGACCGCCGGCGATGACGAACGCGAGCGTCACCAGGATGCCGATCAGCTGGCTGGCAAGCAGCGACGGGTCGCCGGTGTAGACGAGGCCTCCGAAGCCGGTCCATGAGAGCTCGGGAACGCAGAATACGCCGGTGAGCAGGCCGCCTACGACGCCGCCGACCGAGTGGCAGCCGAATGCGTCGAGCGCGTCGTCGTAGCCGATCCTCCGCTTGGCGTAGCTGATGGCGAAAAAGCAGCACGGCGCCGTGACGAAGCCCATCACGATCGCGGCCCACGGCTCGACGAAGCCAGCCGCCGGGGTGATGGCCACAAGCCCTGCCACCAGGCCGGTGCAAGCACCCACGAGCGTGGGCTTGCCGACGCGGATGCGTTCGACGAGCATCCACGACAGCATGCCCGCCGCGGAGGCGACGATCGTGTTGAGCAGCGCGAGCGCTGCCACGCCGTCGGCTGCGAACTGCGAGCCGGCGTTGAAGCCGAACCAGCCGAACCACAGCAGCGTCGCCCCCAGCACCACGAAGGGCACGTTATGGGGCCGGTAGCTCATCACCGCATAGCCGCGGCGTCCGCCGAGCAGCAGGCAGAGCACCAGGCCGGTCACGCCCGAGCTGATGTGGACCACGTCGCCGCCGGCGAAGTCGAGTGCGCCGATCTTCTCTCCGATGAGGCTGC
>CAMOUE010000066.1 GCA_946626265.1 uncultured Eggerthellaceae bacterium
CGTCGAATCGCGTCGTCGAATCGCGCAAATTTCATGTGCAGAAAAAGCGCACGCTGTTGTTGTGCTCTTTAGTCGGCATCCGTGCGTGCTATACTGCTCGAACTTGCAGATTGCCTGCAAGTAAGTAAATATTGGCCCCCGAGACATGTTTGTTACGCGGCCGCGTCTGCGAGCTTTCAGCGAAAGCGAACATGGTGAACTGCTGAACGATCATGTTGACGGGTCCCCGACAACGAAAGGGGTCCGTTTTGACCGAGATCAAAAATCCCGACGTCATCGATTTCTCCGACATCAGCGATGAGCAATTCAACGAGATGATCGATGGCACCCTGACCGAGTTCGACGAGGGCGATCTCGTCGACGGCACGATCGTAAAGATCGAGCGCGACGAGGTTCTGGTCGACATCGGGTTCAAGTCCGAAGGCGTTATCCCCGTCCGCGAGCTTTCCATCCGCAAGGACGCCGATCCGTCCGACCTCGTCGAGGTTGGCGACAAGATCGAGGCCCTCGTCCTGCAGAAGGAAGACAAGGACGGCCGCCTGATCCTCTCCAAGAAGCGCGCCGAGTACGAGCGCTCCTGGATTTCCGTCGAGGAGAAGTTCAAGGCCGGCGAGCCCGTCACCGGCGAGGTTATCGAAGTCGTCAAGGGCGGCCTCATCATCGACATCGGGCTGCGCGGCTTCCTGCCCGCCTCCCTCGTCGACCTCCGTCGCGTCAAGGACCTCGACATGTACCTCAACACCGAGCTCGAGGCCCGCATCATCGAGATGGACCGCAACCGCAACAACGTCGTGCTTTCCCGCCGCGTGCTGCTGGAGGAAGGCCGCAAGAACGAGCGTGCCGAGATTCTGGCCAAGCTCACCAAGGGCATGCGCCTCAAGGGTTCCGTCTCCTCGATCGTCGACTTCGGCGCCTTCGTCGACCTCGGCGGCATCGACGGCCTGGTGCACATCTCCGAGCTGTCCTGGAACCATGTCAACCATCCTTCCGAGGTCGTCAAGGTCGGCCAGGAAGTCGAGGTTGAGGTTCTCGACGTCGACCTGAACCGCGAGCGCATTTCGCTCGGCCTCAAGCAGACCCAGCCCGATCCGTGGATCAAGCTGGTCGAGGCTTACCCGGTCGGCACCATTGTCGACGGCACGGTCACGAAGGTCGTCCCGTTCGGTGCGTTCGTCCAGCTCGGCGAGGCAACCGAGGGCCTCGTGCATATCTCCGAGATGGCTCCGCGCCACATCGAGACGCCGTCTCAGGTCGTCAAGGTCGGCGACGCCGTCAAGGTGAAGGTCATGGAGATCAACCCCGAGCGCCGTCGCATCAGCCTGTCCATGAAGGCCGCCGCTGCCGAGCTCGGCATCGAGATCGCCGTCGACGAGTCCGTCGTCGCCGAAGAGCGTCCTGCTCGCAAGCCGCGCCGTGACAAGGAAGGCGAAGCTGCCGAGGCCCCTGCCGCCGAGGAAGCCGCTACCGAAGAGGCTGCCGAATAGCGCCATTTCGCCATACGCGATTGCCAGGGGACCCGATCGGGTCCCCTTTCGTTTGCCCGCACATCGACGCCAACTCAAAATCGTGTATCATTGGGAAAACGTTTGCGAAAAGGAGCGGGCATGGAGAAAATCTTCGTCATCGGCGGTATGGGCGCAGGGAAGTCAACTGCACGCAAAGCTCTTGTTGACCAGGGGCTCGAGTACATCGATCTCGACAAGATCGGGCATGAGATCCATCATTGGCAGGTCGTGAAGGACGACTTGGCAGCCGCGTTCGGCCCGGACGTGCTCGATGCCGACGGGGAAGTCGACCGCAAGGCGCTTGCCCGTAAGGCGTTCGCCAGCCCCGCCGAGACCCGCAAGCTCAATCGAATCACGCTGCCGCGCATTGAGGACGCCTTCACCACGAAGCTCGACGAGCTCGAGGCCGCGGGGTGCCCTGCGGTTGTCGTCGAACAGTCCGTCTTCAAGAGCCGGCAGATGTCGCTCGCCTACCTCGCCGACGTCGTCATCGCGGTGCTCGCCCCGCTCGAGGTGCGCATCGAGCGCGCGGTGGCTTCCGGCTTCGACGAGAAGGACGTGCGGAGGCGCATCGCCCAGCAGATAACCGATGCCGAGCGTATCGAGCAGGCCGACGTCGTCTTCAACAACGACGGCACGAAGGAAGAGCTCTACAACAAGGTCATCGACTGGTGGAACGACTACAACGCCGTCGACTAACATGGCACATCTTTCCAATCTAGAAGGCGTCAGCATGGAGGGCAAGCTGCCCGACGTGCGGCTTGCAAGCACCCCGCTCCGGGTCGTCGCGCCCTACGAGATGGCCGGCGATCAGCCCCAGGCCGTCGACGGGCTCGCCAAGGGCGTGCGCGATGGCCTGCGCTACCAGACGCTGCTCGGCGTGACGGGCTCGGGCAAGACGTTCACGATGGCCAAGACCATCGAGGCCGTTCAGAAGCCGACGCTCATCATGGCGCCGAACAAGACGTTGGCCGCCCAGCTCGCGTCCGAGCTCAAGGAGTTCTTTCCCGACAACGCCGTCGTCTATTTCGTCTCGTATTACGACTACTACCAGCCCGAGGCGTACGTGCCGTCGTCGGACACGTTCATAGAGAAGGACGCCTCGATCAACGAAGAGGTCGAGAAGCTGCGCCACGCCGCCACGAGTGCGCTGCTGTCGCGGCGCGACGTGATTGTCGTTGCATCCGTGAGCTGCATATACGGCATCGGCTCGCCGATGGACTACGCGGGCATGGCCGTGTTCGTCGACAAGCAGGTGCCAGCCGAGCGCGACGACGTCATCCACGGGCTCATCGACATCCAGTACGACCGCAACGACTACGAGCTCTCGCGCGGGACGTTTCGGGTGCGCGGCGATTCGCTCGACGTGTTTCCGCCGTACGCCGACAACCCGATTCGCATCGAGTTCTGGGGCGACGAAATCGAGGGCATTGCCGAAATCGACAACGTGACGGGCGAGGTCATAGGCACGTACGAAGCGCTGCCGATCTGGCCCGCCTCCCATTACGTGACCGCGCGCCCGAAGATGGACCGCGCCCTGAAGACAATCGGCGAGGAGCTGCAGCAGCGCCTGGAGCAATTCAGGTCGGAGGGGAAGCTCCTCGAAGCCGAGCGGCTCGAGATGAGGACGAACTACGACCTCGAAATGCTCGAGACCATGGGCTTTTGCAGCGGCATCGAGAACTACTCGCGCCATCTCGACGGCCGGGAGCCGGGCGAGCCGCCCTATACGCTCATCGACTATTTCCCCAAGGACTTCCTCTGCATCATCGACGAATCGCATGTGACGGTGCCGCAGATCCGCGGCATGCACGAGGGCGACCGAAGCCGGAAGATCACGTTGGCCGAGCACGGTTTCCGCCTCCCGAGCTGCCTGGACAACCGGCCGCTGCGCTTCGACGAGTTCGAGGCGCGCGTGCCCCAGTTCATCTACGTGTCGGCGACGCCCGGCGATTACGAGGAGAACGTGAGCCAGGCCCGGGTCGAGCAGATCATCCGCCCGACCGGATTGCTCGATCCCGAGATTATCGTGCGCCCCATCTTGTCGCAGATCGACGACGTCATCGACGAAGTGCAGGTCCGTGCGGAGAGGGGCGAGCGCACGCTCATCACCACGCTTA
Organism: uncultured Eggerthellaceae bacterium; assembly: GCA_946626265.1. Lineage (GTDB taxonomy): Bacteria > Actinomycetota > Coriobacteriia > Coriobacteriales > Eggerthellaceae > UBA9715. Next base: position 3,626 of record CAMOUE010000066.1, read on the forward strand.
CGAAGAAGATGGCCGAGGATCTGACCGATCACCTGCTCGACCAGGGCGTGAAGGCGCGCTACATGCATTCCGACATCGGCACGCTCGAGCGCGTCGAGATCCTGCGCGACTTGCGCCTCGGCAAGTTCGACGTGCTCGTGGGCATCAACCTCCTGCGCGAGGGGCTCGATTTGCCCGAAGTCTCGCTCGTGGCCATCCTCGACGCGGACAAGGAAGGCTTCCTGCGCAACCACCGCTCGCTCATACAGACGATCGGACGAGCGGCGCGCAACGTGTCGGGCCAGGTCATCATGTATGCAGATAAAATAACCGACTCGATGCGCAACGCCATCGACGAAACGCGCCGGCGCCGCGAAATACAGATGGCGTACAACGAGGAACACGGCATCGAGCCGCAGACCATTCGCAAGGCGATCAACGACGTCCTCGGGTTCGTGACCGAGGAAGTGGAAGGCCTGACCGCCGAGGACGTCAACAAGGAGCTCGCCGCGCTCTCGCGCGAGGAAGTGCTGCGAATCATCTCGAGCATGGAAGACGAGATGGCGGTCGCCTCCAAGAACATGGACTTCGAAGAGGCCGCCCACCTGCGCGACCAGGTGGTGAAGCTGCGCGCCCAGGTCGAGGGGCAATCGGAAAGCGACGTGCTCGCGGGAATGAAGAAGCAGGCGCGCAAGGGCAGCGCGTTCGGAAATCGCAAGCATGCGGCATATGGGAGCAGCAGGCGGAGCTAGTCGAGGACCGGGGTCGAAAGCCTCCCGAGCGCCTCGACCATGTCGGGCTGCTCGATGAGGAAATGGGCGGCAGGCGGCGTTGATTTGGAGACGACGGCGTAGCAACCTTTTTTCACGGAGACCTGGATGTTGCGGAAGCGCGATCCCTTGTCGACGGCGAGCTTGAACGTGGGGTGCTCGCGGGCGAAGGCGCGCGTCTGCTCGAGATGCTCGAAGTACTGCTCGCTCGTGTAGGGAATCGACATCTCGGAGTTGAGCTTCGGCGGCAGCAGCACGGCGGGAAACTCGTCGTATTCGCTGAACTGGAAATTGGGCGTTTCCGCCACGATCGTGCCGACGGACAGCTTGCGCTCGAAAAGCCGCCTGCGGCGCATGACATGCTGGACGGCCGAGGCGATCGCGTCGCTCGCGAAGCCGTTGCTCGCAAGGATTCGTTCGAGCAGGTCGGCGGATATCGTTTCGATCGGCAGCGTGCTCATGATGATGCGCAGGTTGCCCGGCGTGTCGATCGAGCTCGAAAGGTAATCCATGAACTGCTCGCCCTGGTCCGTCTTGTAAACCCTGAGCAACGGTTTTGATTCCTGGAGCAGGAGGTCGGTGCGTTCGCGGTGGTAGCGCACCTCCTCGGGTTGCCGCGTGATGGTGCAGCGGCTCTTCGCATGGTGGCCGGATATCGCCTCGCAGAACAGCGCGGCGTCGCCTGATGTTTTGACCAGGTGGCTGAACGTCTCGTCATCGGATTGCTGCAGGGAATAGGACGATACCATGCCCGTCAGGTAAAGGGGTATCCATTCCTCGAGCTCGGAGATGATGTCGGTGACGGGCTTCTTCGTCGCGTGGATGACTTTGAGGTGCAGCCCCTTTTTCAGCAGGCGCGCAATTCCGGCGAGGCGGGCGTTCTGGAGTTCGGGGTCGGATATTTCCCGAACGAACGAGGCGTCGCTGTACGTCACGATGTCGTCCGTGGCGTCCGACGCCGCGACAAGCGCGATGAAATCGAGCTCGCTTTGCGCCAGCCCGTCAATACCGGTGTAATGGCGCAACGTCGGCGCGCTGCCCGTTTCGTCGAAGCCGGGGTCTTCGTCCACGATGTCCGAGAAGTCGGCGCTGTCGAACCTGTCGATCTTCTCGAGGAAGGCGATCGTCGGGTCCTTCGAGGGGGCCGCCTTCGAGCCGAGCCAATTCGCGACGGCCTGCGCTCGGAGGGTCTGTTCGTCGATGTCCTCGATGTCGGCGTCGATGACCTGGGCGAGCGCTCGAAGGTTCGACCTGCTCGATTGCCGCCTGGCGATGTATTGCGAGACGTTCTCGACGAACGAGTGCACGTCCGCCGGCTTGCGCTGGCGGGCGAGGATGCGGGAGACGTACGACGGGTCGAATCCAAGCGCGTCGGCGAGTGCGCTGTTGCTGATGGACAAGGCGGAGACGAGCGCGTTGAGGTTGGCGATGAACGTCGAGTAGCTGACGTCGATCCCGTTGATGGAAAACGCCAGCTCCTCCAGTATCTGTTGCTCGGTTTTCTGCCGTACGTGGCTATTGCGGTCGGCGCTTTGACGTTCGGAGAGCCGCGCCAATGCGGCAGAAAGCGCTTGCAGGTTTTTGCCGTCCGCAGTGGGAACGCGTGCGCCGGCACGGTACCGGCTGATTGCAGATGCGGAGATGCCCGATTCGTCGGCGAGCTCTTTCGCGGAGCATCCGATTTCATTGATGTAGAGGTTGAGCTGTTCACTGAATGTCATGAGTCGCTCCGTCCTCGGCACGGGATGGTTCCTTTTCGTCTCCTTGCCATCGGCATGCAAAAGACGTGCCGACAATGGTATTGTTGCATAAATCGATGTAAATATATTCGACTTGCCGCAAAGCATCCATCAAACGCCGAAAGGCGCAGGCGGTCGGCGAGCGCGACGGGGTGCATACATGTCCGATAATGAAAAACTCCCTTTCCAGAGCTTTCGGTTCTCGCTTATCGAAGGAAGGCTTCCACGGCGCGAGATCCGTGTTTCAGCAGGCGAGAAGGGAATGTACGAACTGCATATCTCCAAAGGCTCGGCGACGAATCCCACGATGAAGATCGACCGGCAGATACCGCTCGAGTCGGCTTGCGCGCTCAGGGACGCGCTGCAGGACATCGGCGTGTTCGGCTGGGACGATTCGTATGGCGATGCCGTCGGAGCCCCGATGAGGCGATGGACGTTGAGCGTCGTTTTCAAGGAGGGCGTGTTCGCGGTCTCGTCGAAAGGCGGTAGCGACGTCCCCGTCGGGTTCGAGACGATGCTCGACGAGCTGTATCACCTCGATTTCCCCCGATCCGATTCCGATCGGTCGAGCGCACATGCGGCCAAGCTCTCCGAAGCCATGTCCTCGTTTGGCGGGATGCCGTCTTTCGGCGAAATCCCGTCGTTGGGCGAAATGCCGTCGAGCGGCGAGATCGCCGAGATGATGGCGGAGATGCAGCGCAACCCGCAAGCGATGCAGAAGCGCATCAAGGACGAGTTCGCCCATATGGGCCCGGATGAGCAGAACGCGATGCTCGACATGCTCGCATCGACCGGCTTCGCCTCGCGCGCTTGGTGGGAGCGGTTCCTGCGAGGTTTGTGAGGGCTGCTTGACAATCCCGCCCGGCAGCCCCGTCCGGCATTCGCGGCTGCTCGGCGCCTAGCGGTTCCGGGGCTTCTTCAGGTCGTCCGTATCGAGGCAGATCGTGAAGGGGCCGTCGTTGACGAGCGCGACCTGCATGTCTGCGCCGAACTCGCCGCACGCGACATGCCGCACGTCACGGCGCGCACGTTCGACGAACAGTTCGTAGAGCCTTTCGGATTCCGAAGGGTCGCCCGCGCCCGAGAACGAGGGTCGATTGCCTTTGCGGCAATCCGCGTACAACGTGAACTGCGAAACGACGAGAACCTCTCCCTCGACATCCGACAGCGATGCGCCCGTGTGCTTCTCGCCGTCGGGGAAGATGCGCAGCTTGAAGATCTTGCCCCATAGGCGTTCCACCTCGGCTTCGGTGTCGCCCTGGCCCACTCCGAGCAACACGAGAAAGCCCGCTTTGCACGAGCCGACGATGCCGCCGTCGATCGATACGCTTGCTTCAGAAACCCGTTGCACGACTGCTCGCACGAATGCCCCTCTTTCCTTCGGATGATGCCAAGGTATAATTCTCGCATGATTGACGAGATTCAGGTACATAATCTGGCGCTTATCCGAGACGTGTCGTTGCAGCCGTGCGAGGGGCTCACCGTGATCACGGGCGAGACCGGCGCGGGAAAGACGGCGCTTCTCTCGGCGTTGAAGCTGCTCATGGGCGTGCGCGCAAGCGCCGAGCTCGTGCGCGACGGCGAGCAGTCGCTCACGGTGGCGGGCCGGTTCTTCCAGCTCGACGGCTTGCCGGCGGAGTCGGGGGATTTAGGCTCTGACGAGCTGGTCGTGACGCGCCGGGTCGGTTCCGACGGGCGTTCGCGCGTGTCGATCGACGGGTCGATGGCGAGCGTGGGCGAGCTGGCCAAGCTCATAGCGCCTTCCATCGACTTGTGCGGGCAATTCGAGCACCAGCAGCTCATGCGCCCCGCGACTCACGTGCACATGCTGGATGCGTGGGCGGGCGACGATGTGCTGGAGGCGCTTGCCGTCTACGAGTCCGCGTTTGCCGCCGTCAATCAGGCTGCTGCCGAGTTGGCCCGCGTGCGCGATGCGGGGGAGACGACGTCCGCCAAGCTCGACGAGGCACGGTTCACGCTGCGCCGAATCGAGGAGGTGGACCCCCAGGAAGGCGAGTACGAGCAGCTCGCCCACGATTTGTCGATTGCCGAGCATGCGGAATCCCTCGCCGTGTCCGCGTCTTCCGCCTACGAGGCGCTATCGGGCGAGGACGGTGCCCTCGACGCCCTGAACGCCGCCGTCGCGGCATTGGAGACGGGAGGCCGCATCGATTCCGGCTTGTCCGATTTGGCCCAGTCGCTTCGCGAGGCGGGCTACGTGCTCGAAGACGTGTCCGCCAGCGCGCGCGACTATCGGGACGGCATCGAGTTCGACCCCGAGACGCTCGCCGCCCAGCAGGAGCGGTATTCGCAGATGCAAGGGCTGTTGCGGGCGTTCGGCCCTCGAATGGAGGACGTGTTCGCCGCCCGTGACGCGGCGGCTGAAACAGTTTCCCTCGTCGACGATTCGGCCGCGCGGCTCGAAGCTGCCGAGCGAAAGGTCGCCGAGGCGGAAAGCGCGCTCGCCAAGGCGGCGGACAGGCTCGACGAAGTCCGCGCGGAAGCCGCGCCCCGCTTTGCCGACGAGGTGTCGGCCGTCATGGCCCGCCTTGAAATGGGAGGAGCCGAGCTCGTGTGCGACCAGCGCCGGCTTGACCGCGCGTCATGGACGAAGGCGGGGGCGTGCCAATTCGAGTTCCTGTACCGGCCGGGCGCGGGGATGCAGGCGCGGCCGCTCGCGCGCATCGCCTCGGGCGGCGAGGTCAGCCGCGTCATGCTCGCGGTGAAGGTCGTCTTGGGGTCGAAGGACGATGTGGACACGCTCGTCTTCGATGAGGTCGACGCCGGGGTTGGCGGTGCCGTCGCCGTCGCCCTTGCCGACGTGATCGCGGAGTTGGCGCTCACGCATCAGGTCATCATCGTGACGCATCTCGCCCAAGTCGCCGTCCGCGGCGACGTGCACTACGTCGTCCGGCGCGAGGAGGGTGACGCTGGCGTCGAGACGCGGCTGAGCTGCGTCAGCGGGGCGCAGCGTGAAGCCGAGATCGCCCGCATGCTCTCGGGCGGCGCATCCGACGCGTCGCTCGCCCACGCGCGTGAGCTTCTTGCGCGGTAGCGGGCTGTACGAGCGCTTCCGTCGTAGGGTTCGGCATCGGCGTCCGGTGCGCCAAGCGCGCCCGGTTTGGCTCGAACTATGAGAAAAAATTCAAAATTAGTCTTGACACGTATCGCTCCAGCAAGATAAAGTACCGCTCAACAATCGAATAGCTCGAAACCGTTGAGGCGAAAGTCAAGCCGGAAAAGGCGCTCACAGAGAGCGGGCGTTGCTGAGAATCCCGTAGATAGCCAGCTGGTAAATGGATCGCCGAGGGAAAGGGGAAAGGCCAAGCGCGGCATAAGGTTGCGGTGGGCCGAGTATCTGGACCGTGAGCCCGCGTTAGAGGCAGAACGCGTGATGGCGTGTTCACGAGTGGGCCCCGTTGGGGCCAAGCAAAGGTGGCACCGCAGGTTGAAAGAGCCTGTCCTTTGAGACTTCGCAAGAAGTCGCAAAGGACAGGCTCTTTTGATTTGCGCACAACGACAGCTTCGGGCGATTCGGTTAGCCAGACGGCTGCGTTGCAACGGGCATCGCAGCCATACCGACCGGCCGACTTGCATGGGGCAGCGGCCACGACAGAAAGGGAAAACCATGGCTAACGTAAACACCGCACAGAAGCGCACGATCGTGACGACCGAGGTCGAGAAGGGGCTTTCGACCCAGGACCTCATCCTGATCGCCGTCTTGCTCGCCGCAGGCGCTGTGCTGAAGCTCACGGTCGCGAGCTTCCTCTCGTTCGCGGGCATGAAGCCGAACTTCGTCATCGCCATGTACTGCCTGGCCATCATACTCACGCGCCCGAAGCTGCCGCAGGCAATCGCCATCGGCCTGCTTGCCGGCATCATGTGCCAGATTCCGATGCTCAACGCCACGCCGCTCGTGAATATCCCCTCCGAGCTGCTCGGCGCCCTGGCATGCGGCGCCCTCGTGCACATTCCCCTGAAAGCCGGCGGCAAGCTCGACCTCAACCCGATTGCGACGACGTTTCTCTCGACGGTCGTGTCGGGCTACACGTTCGCCATCATCGTCGGCCTCATGAACGGCCT
>CAMOUE010000067.1 GCA_946626265.1 uncultured Eggerthellaceae bacterium
CATGTCCTTCGACGAGCAGGCTGATTCGGGCGAGCCGTTCACCGTCGGCGAGTATCGCCTCGAGTACGCGGGCAACTCCATCACGGACAATTCCGATACCGAGAACGCGGTCGTCTACGAGGTCGTGTTCGACGTCTACAAGAACGACGCCTACGTCGGCCAGGTCAACCCCTCCATCGAGCTCGACGTCGTGACCCAGCAGCAGAAGCTGAACGCGAGCGTCGTCAGCTTCCCCGAGGAGGACCTGTTCGTCGTGTACCGCGGCGTCAACCAGCTCGGGTCGTTCTCGCTCGACGTACGCGTCAACCCGCTCATCTCGCTCGTGTGGATCGGGTTCGGCATGCTCATGCTCGGGACGCTGTTCGCCCTCGTCGGCAAGAGGAAGCCGAAACGGCAGGCAGAGGGGATGGCTGAAGGCCGATGAACGCCGTCGAGACGCTGCACCTCACGAAGGCGTTCGGAACGCGCAGGGCGGTCGACGACGTCACGTTCTCGCTTCCCGAAGGCTCGTTCCTGTCGATTTTCGGGCCGAACGGCGCGGGCAAGACGACGCTTCTGCGCGTGCTGTCCACGCTCGCCCGCCCGACGGGCGGCGAGGCGCGCCTATGCGGCGTCGATTTGAAGGAGAACCCCGACGAGGCCCGCGGGCTCATCGGGATGATCTCACACCAGTCGATGCTGTATCCCGACCTCACGGCCGAGGAAAACCTCATGCTGTACGCGAAGCTGTACGGCGTCGCGAACCCTGCGGCCCGCGTGTCCGAGCTGCTCGATGCGGTCGGCCTGTCCCATCGCAGGCTCGATGCCGTGCGCACGTTCTCGCGTGGCATGACGCAACGCGTGTCCATCGCGCGCGCCCTCGTGCACGATCCGCGCATCGTCTTTCTCGACGAGCCGTACTCGGGGCTCGATCCCCATGCCGTCGAGATATTCGACGAGCTTATCGGCGCCGTTCGCGGCGACCGGACGTTCGTCATGGTCAGCCACGATTTGGCGAAGGGCTTTTCCATGTGCACGCACGCGCTCGTGCTCGCGCGCGGCCGCATCGTGACGTTTGCCCCCAAAGACGAGATCGCGTTCGGGGATTTCTCCGAGCTGTACCGTCAGACGGTCGGGATGGGGGTGGCCTAGATGCCACGCGTTGCGCCCTCGACGTTCTCCCAATACCGCACGTTGCTCGCGAAGGACCTGCGCCAGGAGTTCCGCACGCGCGAGATGCTCACGTCCATGGGCATATACGCGCTGCTCGTGATAATCGTCTACGGCGCCGCGCTCGCGCTCACCGCGCACGGCGTCGACATCGTCCACATGGGCGGTGGCTTGCTCTGGGTGCTCATCGTGTTCACGTCGCTTCTGGGCTTGGCCCGCTCTTTCGCGCGCGAGAAGGAACAGGGCTGCATGGAGGGCGTCTTGCTCGTCCCGCTCGACCGTTCGGTCGTCTTCCTGGCAAAAGCGACCTCGAATATCCTGTTCATGCTCGCGGTCGAGGTAATCGCCGTGCCCTTGTTCTACTTCTTCTTCATGACGTCCGAGCCTGCTGCGCCGACGCTGCCCTTCATCGTCGCGCCGCTGCTCGTCGGCACCGTCGGCATGGCGGGCATCGGCACGATGCTCTCGACCATCACGTCGAACACGCGCTCGGCAGATGTCATGCTCGCCGTGCTGTTCATCCCGCTCATCTACCCGCTGCTCTACGCCTGCGTCACGGCGACGACGGCGGCCATCGCGGGCACGGAGTTCTGGACGGATTTCTTCGTCATGCCGCTCGTGCTCGCGTGCGGCTACGACGTGGTGATGCTGCTGGTCTGTTGGGTTCTGTACGACTTCGTCGTCTCGGCATAGAAAGGCTCTCATATGGCAAAGAAGACAACGAGGGTGCCCGAAGCGGGCGGCTGGCCCGATGCGGTGGCCGTGCCGGCCCTGATCGCGGGCGCCGTCCTCACGACTGTGGGATTTCTCATGGCGTTCCTGTGGGCCGCGCCCGTCAACGGCGCCGCGCTGAGCGCGCCGGAGCTCGTCGGGGACGTGATGGTCACGCATCAGCAGCTCATCAGCCAGAAGATCTTCTACTTCCACATGCCGGTCGCCATCGTGTCGTTCGTGGCGCTCGCGTTCGGGGCCTATTACGGCATCCGGTTCCTGATGACGCGCGAGCAACGGTTCGACACGTGCTCTCGGGTCGCGATGGAGATCGCGCTGCTGTTCGTCGTGCTCACGATGATCACGGGCGACCTCTGGACGCGCTTCGAGTGGGGCGTGTGGTGGACGTGGGAGCCGCGGTTGACGACGTACCTCATCCTCATGCTCATCGCCATCGCGTACTTCGTGCTGCGCAATGCGGTCGACGACCCCGAGCGGCGCGCGACGTACGCGGGCGTCGTCAGCGTCATCGCGCTCGTCGACGTCCCCGTCTGCTTCATGATCACGCGGCTTATACCCTCGAGCATCCATCCGGTCGTCGCGCGCGAGGGCGGGATGTCGCCCGACATGGCCGCAACGGTCTTCGTCGTCCTGGCGGGCATGATGCTCGTCGGCTACGGCCTCTACCGGCTCCGCTTCCGCGAGGCGCGTCTGGGCGAGCGCCTGCAAGCGCTGAAGGACATGCTCGAATGAGTCGAGGCAGCAGGGAGGCCGGCTCATTTTGGGAGGCCGGCTCACTCGACACGCCCCGAGAAAGGAACGAACAATGAACCCGATTCTCGCCGATATCTACAGCACGGTCATTCCGTCCGCGCCGTATCTGATCGCCGCATACGCGCTCGTATGGGCGGCGCTGCTCGTGTACGTCATCATCGTCGTGCGCGGTCTGAAGAAGACCGAAGCCCAGATGGCGGTTCTCGAGGAGGCCGTCCGCGCCAAGGGCGGGGACTAGCGGGCGACGCCCCAAGCTCCGGCAAGCGTGCGGATGCCCTCGTCTATGTCGTCGAAGGGGATGCCGCTGAAGCCTATGAGCACGTAACGCCAGCCGTCGGGCGTGTCGGTGCTCCAGTAGCGCGACGTCGAATGGACGCGCACGCCTGCGCGCATGGCGCTTTCGATGAGCTCGGCCTCGCTTCGCTCGTCGTTCGTCTGCGCGAGGACGAACAGGCTGGTTTCGCCCACGATCGTCGTGACGGCATCTCCCATGTGCCGTTCGATTGCGCCGACGAGCTCGTCGCGCTTCCTCTGCACCGACAGGCGCAAGCGCCTGATATGCGAACGCCAATGGCCCTCCCTCATGAACGCGGCCATGGTCGCCTGCGTTTGCCAGGGACTTTGCGGATGGGCTCCGCGCTCCCTCGTCTGCCATTTGAGCATGAGCTGCGGAGGCAGGATGGCATAGCTCAGGCACACGGCGGGCGTGAACGAGTTGGAGAACGTTCCGAGCGAGATGACGTGGCCCGTACGGTCGATCGAGGCGAGCGCGGGCATACGGCTTGTCCCCGATTGGAATTCCCAGCTGTACTCGTCGTCGATTACGTAGGCGTTGTTCGCCTCCGCCCACTCGACGATGTTTCGCCTGAGCTCGACCGGCATGGTGCGATTCGACGGAAACTGGCATGCGGGGGTCGTGAAGACGATGTCGGAACCCGCGAGTATCTCGTCCACTTCGCCGGATCTCGGGTAGGGGAACACCGGCAGGTCCTTGACGGTGAACCCGCTCCCCTTCAGGAACGTCGTCACCTCGTCGTATCCGGGGTTTTCCATGGCGACCGTGGTCTCGGAGGGGTCGAAGAGCGTGAGGATAGACGACACGAGGTCGCGCGTCGTCGGCATGACGAGCACTTGCGCGGGCGTGCAGTCCAGGCCGTACTCGCTGTTGATGTAGTGGCAAATCTGCTCGCGAAGGGTCGGCAACCCCTGGCGGTCGTTGTAGAGGCAGGCTTTCTCGGCACCCTCCTCGAAGAAGATTCCCCGCGACAGGCGGGCCCATGTGGTGAGCGGGAACGTGTCCGGATCGATGGCGTCGTACGCGAAATCGAAGCGCACGGCATCGGTTTTCGCGCACCTCGACGAGATGGTTTCAAGCTCTTCGAGCGAAAGCCTGTACGCCGTCGAGAAACGTTCGTTGGGGTCGCGGGACGGTCCTTGCTGCTCGCAGATCGTGTAGCCGCTTCCCCGGCGCGCGACGACGAAGCCCTCTTCGGTCAGGCGCTGGTAGGCGAGCTCTATCGTCGTGTTCGACACGCCGAGCTCGCGGGCGGCTTCGCGTATGGAGGGCAGTTTCTTGCCTGCGGGATAGAGCCCGGTTTTGATGCCGTCCGATATCTGGGAATAGATTTGGCGGTAGAACGGCTCGGGGCTGTTGCGATCGATGGAGGGCATAGTGGGGCATCCTTACGGAGGGGGAGGGTGGAGTAGTCAATTGATCTGACGTCCATTCTAATACAAGGTGTTTTGCATTTGTGTCATGAATGATTTAGACGAAAGTGTACCTTGTGGTCGAAAAACCCCAGTTCCTATAATAAACCCGTATAGGTCCAGGTTCGGGAGAGAGGCCTGCCATGAAGAGCAAGAAGACCCTGATTACCATCTGCGTCGTCGCCGTGGTTGCGGTGATCGCGGGGCTTGCGGCATGCGCGCCCAAGGCGAACACGAGCATAGTGGGCAATCCCACGCCGAACGTCAAGCAGGCGGATGTCTCGCCCGAGCCGGACAAGTTCGGCGTCGTGAAGGCGAGCCAATGGGCCGAGGCGTACCCGTACGAGTACGAATCGTATCTCGCGAACGCGACGAACACGCCTCCGGCGGGCGACTACAACGGCGGCGAGTATTGCGCCGAAGGTTATCCGTCCAAGACAGAGGACGTCACGTCGGCGCTTCCCGAGGGCTTCGAGTACGTCGATGCCAACAAGCTCGACTACCTCGAGACCAACCCCGAGATCAAGACGCTCGGCAAGGGCTACGGCTACGCGAAGTACTACACCGAGCCCGCGAGCCACGTGTACTCGCTGTGGTCGGTCACGCACAACGGCCGCGTCGCCGACGGCACGAAGACGAAGGCCGCTTGCATCACGTGCAAGACCCCGCAGTATTCCAACTTGGTCGACATGGAAGGCGCCGAGGTCCACGCGCGCCCGTTCAACGAGGTCATCGGCGAGCTCGACGAGAACATCAGCTGCGCGAGCTGCCATGCGAACACGCCCATGAAGGACGGCGAGGTCTACCTCGAGGTCGACCGCGCCGAATGGGTCCGCTCGATGGGCGCCGACCACGGCAACACGATCGACGGCGAGGTCTGCGGCCAGTGCCATTGCGACTACTCCATGGCTCCGAACACGAGCATCCCGACGAGCCCTTACGACAACGGCCGTGTCGACATGGTGCCCGAGAAGGCTCTGAAATGGTATGACGACCACGACTTCGTCGACTGGACCTACGCGTCGACGGGCGCCAAGATGCTCGCCATCCGCCATGCCGAGTACGAGTTCGTCTACGGCGGCGACGACAAGATCCTGCCCATGGGCTCGCACATGCAGAACCTCGGCTACGACTGTGCCGATTGCCACATGGCGACCACGAAGGCCGCCGACGGCACCGTGTATGCAAGCCACGAGTGGATCAGCCCGCTCGACAACCAAGAGCTCATCGACCGCGATTGCAAGTCGTGCCACGCCGACATCAAGGCCGAGGTGCGCGCCATCCAAAACGAGATCGATCCCGCCACGACGAAGCTCGGTCAGCGTTGCGAGCAGTTCATAAAGAACTTCGAGACCAAGGTTGCGACCGAGCAGGACGATCAGGCCAACCCCGGCCAGAAGGTGCTTGCGCTCGACGAGGCGTTCGCGACGAGCAACGGCATCGACGCCGCCACGCTCGAGCGCCTGCAGTGGCTCCAGCGCGCGTCGTGCTACTACTGGAACCTCGCGGCGGCCGAGAACAGCGAGGGCGCCCATAACCCGACGTATTACCGCTACTGCCTCGACAAGGGCAACGAGATGCTCGACGAGGGCGACAAGCTCCTCGGCATGTCCTCCGCAGCCTAGCAGTGAGACTCTGAACGCCATACGTCTCATTGAGAGGAGCAACCATGAGCGATGAAGCCAAGAAACCCGATGGGCAGCCGACGTCGACGGTTCAGGCGATTTACGACCAAACAGGCGGCCCTGCGCCCAAGAAGAAGCGCAACAAGCCGCTCATCTTCGGCATCGTCGCCGTCATCGTCATCGCTGCAGGCATCGGCATGTTCGTCTGGCACGAGCAGCCGAGCTTCTGCTCGACGATGTGCCACATCGAGAGCACCTATGTCGACAACTACATGCAGGAGCAGGGTGTCGCCGGGCGCGACAAGTACGGACAGCAGGTCACGAACACCAACGCCATGATGGCCGTTCTCCACCGCAACACGAAGGCGACGGCCAAACCCGAGGTGGTTTGCGTCGACTGCCACGTCCCCAATGTCATGGAGCTCGCCAACGACGGCATCCATCTGGTCACCGGCGACTACCCGCTACCGCGAAACGAGCGCAACCTGGCCGGCATGAAGTCATGGGACGGCGAGCCGGGCGAGTCGTTCTGCGCCAACGGGAACTGCCACGTCTACCTGCTCGACGATAACGGCCAGCTGTCGTACGACAAGCTCGAGGCCTCCACGAAGGGCCGTGCGTTCAACCCGCACGAGCGTCATCACGAGATGCTCACGCTCGATTGCTCCGATTGCCATAAGGGCCATCGCGCCTCGACGATCGTGTGCACGGGTTGCCACCAGCACGAGAGCGTCGCGCTTCCCGACGGTTGGGTGACCTACGCGGAGTCGCAGCGGCTTCTGCAATCCGGGTACGCCAACGGGTGAGCAGGTCTCCCTGTTGGGTGGGTCGCTTTCCCTGTTACCCCGGCTCGTTGCGCACAATGATACGTCCCTTTGTGTCGCCCTTCCCTGACGTTTATACTGACTGCCATGGGAACGATGGGATCGATTTACCTGCCGGGTGATTCGCCGGTGCACCGCTGCGATGCGCGCGTGAAGATCGCGGCGCTGTTCGCCTACACGGTCGCGCTGCTCGCGATGCCGAACTGGTGGAGCGCCGTTTTGCTTTCCCTGGCTTCTATCGTCGCCGCCGCAATCGCGCACCTGCCCTTCGCTGTCTTGAACCGCCGTCTCGTCCCCGTGTACGCGCTCGCGCTCTTCTCGTTTCTCTACCACGTCATCTTTGCGACGGATGCGGCGAACGTGCTGTTGGGCGTAGGCGTGGCCGTGCGCATGGTGGCGCTCGTCGCCGCGAGCTTCGTCGTGTGCTTCACGACGACCGTTACCGAGCTTTTGGCGGCGTTCCGGTTCTTCGTCGCGCCGCTGGCGAGAATCGGCGTGCCGGCCGACGACATCGCCTTCACGCTGGCGTTGTCGGTGCGGTTCATCCCCGTGATAGAAAGCGAGCTGCGCTCCATACGCATGGCGCAGAAAGCCCGCGGCTCGGATTCGACGGGCTCGGCGATGCAGAAGCTGCGCGTCTGGGGCATGGCGTTCACGGCGCTGTTCGTGGGGTTGTTCCGCCATGCGGACAACTTGGCGACCGCGATGGACGCGCGATGCTACGGTGCCGCGAGCGAGCGCACGAGCCTGCGGGGCGATTAGGCTTCATGCTCGAAACACCCTCGCATTCACCGAAGAATCTGCATCGGAAATGCGGTGAGTGCTATCATGGTCACGTTAGGTTACCAACCGCCCCAAGGAGGCACCACATGAGCATGATCATCGATGTGTACGGACGCGAAGTTCTCGACTCTCGCGGCAACCCCACCGTCGAGGTGGAAGTCACTCTCGAAAGCGGCGCGATGGGCCGCGCGATGGTGCCCTCCGGTGCTTCTACGGGTGCATTCGAGGCAGTCGAGCTGCGCGATGGCGACAAGGACCGTTACCTGGGCAAGGGCGTCCAGACCGCCGTCGAGCACGTGAACGTCGAACTTGCAGACGAGCTCGTCGGCTACGAGGCTGACGACCAGCGCGCCATCGACGACGCGATGATCGCCCTCGACGGCACCGACAACAAGGGCCGCTTCGGTGCGAACGCCATTCTGGGCGTCTCGCTGGCCACCGCCCGCGCCGCTGCCGAGGAGGCCGCGCTCCCGCTGTACAAGTACGTTGGCGGCCCGAACGCGCATCTGCTGCCCACGCCGATGATGAACATCCTCAACGGCGGCGTCCATGCCGACAACAACGTCGACTTCCAGGAATTCATGATCATGCCGGTCGGCGCCGAGTCGTTCGCCGAGGCGCTGCGCTGGTGCGCCGAAATCTACCATACGCTCAAGAAGGTCCTGCATGACGCGGGCCTGGGCGGTGGCGTCGGCGACGAGGGCGGTTTCGCGCCGAACTTCAAGACGAACAAGGAGCCGCTCGAGTACATCGTGAAGGCATGCGAGGCCGCCGGCTACAAGCCGGGCGAGGACATCATGTTCGCCATGGATCCCGCTTCGACCGAGTTCTACAACGCCGAGACCGGCAAGTACGTGCTGGCGGGCGAGGGCCGCGAGCTCACGAGCGACGAGATGGTCGACTACTGGGAGGCCCTCGTCGACGAGTTCCCGATCATCTCGATCGAGGACGGCATGGCCGAGGAAGACTGGGATGGCTGGAAGAAGCTGACCGACCGCATCGGCGGCCGCGTGCAGCTCGTCGGCGACGACCTGTTCGTCACGAACTCCCAGCGTTTGGCCAAGGGCATCGAGCTCGGTTGCGCGAACGCCATCCTCATCAAGGTCAACCAGATCGGCAGTCTGACCGAGACCCTCGAGGCCATCGAGCTTGCCAAGACCCACGGCTATGCGTGCGTCATGTCGCACCGTTCGGGCGAGACCGAGGACACCACGATCGCCGACCTGTCCGTTGCGTGCAACACCGGCCAGATCAAGACCGGCGCTCCGTGCCGTTCCGACCGCGTGGCGAAGTACAACCAGCTGCTGCGCATCGAGGAGGAGCTCGAGACGCAGGCCGTCTACGCCGGCATCTCCGCGTTCTACAACATCAAGCGTTAAAACAGCGCAGGGCGCAAAGCCCGCCTGCGGGTCCAGCGCAACAAAGGCGTCGCCGATCGGCGGCGCCTTTTTCGTGCTCGCGCCGCACCGCCCGCCGCAGCCGCCCGCCGCGCCCGCCGCAGCCGCCCGCCGCGCCCGCCCGTCTCCACGCCTGATTCGCGATTCTTCCACAGAAATCGATTTCAGCGCGGCGCTTCGCATGCACGGCGAATCCTCATGACGTGCCGCTTCGCAAACCCGTTGTCCGCCCTGCGCCAATATCTTTCCAAAAGCTGTCAATGCCCAGTTCAGAGCTGTGAAGTTTCGTAAAAGCGGCCTCGTTTGGCGCATGATTGCATCATGTGGAAACCGATGGAAAGGAATGGGCATGGAAGCTGTCAAGACGCATGTGGACGATTACGTTTCGCAGTTGTGCGACGAGGGCCGCTACGAAAGGCTCGAGCGATTGCGCAATCTCGTTCTCGAGTACGTGAACGCGAGGATGGGAACGTGCGCCTATTTCTCGTGGCCGATAGACTCGCGCGATAAAACGTACCGGGCGCTTCGGATTTACCTTGACCTCTGGGACGATCCGTCGATGATCGACGGCTTCATCGACGAGTCCGGGCTCTTGCTTCCCCATGAGGACCTCGAGCTGGTCGCGAGTTGGAAGGACATGCTCGCAGGTCCCATGTTCTGCATGGAGACGGACGGCGACAGGGCCCGGTTTCTCTGCGACGGGTTCGCCATCGAGGCCGTTTCGCTCGGGCGTACCTGGGACGACATGGTTCCCTACGCTCCCGACCTCGTGATCACGAGCCTCGTGCCGTACGAAGGCGTCGTTGTACTCGGCGGGTTTACCACGAAACACTACGGCCCCATGCAAGGCCCCGGGCTCAAGAGAATCACGCGCGAGTTCAGGAAGGCGGCAAGGCGCAACGTCGTGAAGACCGCCGATGACTTCATCGCCGTCTCGCGCGCCATTCGCTGGCAGCGCGCACATGATGGCGTCGACGTGAACTCCTGGCTCGCCTTCATGGACTTCGTGGATTTCCTGAACGAGATGACGAGCGACTCGTGCTTCCCCTATGAGCCGACGTTGCTTCTTCGCGATTGACTTGAGGAGGCGCAACTGCAATGCTTGACTCGAGGCGGGGAAGCGTTCCGCGGGGAAACGTTC
>CAMOUE010000068.1 GCA_946626265.1 uncultured Eggerthellaceae bacterium
CCTTCCATCACGTCGTGAAGCGGCGTGTTGTAATCCCACATGTGATAGATGTAGAGGTCGACGTAGTCCATTCCCAAGTGCGCCAGGCTCGCGTCGATGCTGTTGGCGATGTGCTGCTGGCCGCTCACGCCTTCCGCGATCTCGTCGGCCGTGCGGGGCAGGAACTTCGTGGCCACCACCACGTCGTCGCGTTGCGCGAAATCGCGCAGCGCGCGCCCAACATACTGCTCGGACGTGCCGCCCTGGTAGGCTATCGCCGTGTCGAAGAAGTTGATGCCCGCATCGAGCGCCCGCTTCACGATTTCGCGCGTGGCGTCCTCGCCGACCGTCCACGAATGCTGCCCCGCGTTCGGGTCGCCGAACCCCATGCATCCCAGGCAGATGCGCGAAACCTCGAGGTCGCTCTTCCCCAGTTTGGCGTACTTCACAATCGCTTTCGCCCCCTAAGCGCCGAGCGCGGCCTTCGCCCAATCCGCAAGCTCCACCTGCGACGGACGACCGTTCAGAAGCCCGCCGGCCACCACCGTCGCCCCGGGTGTCAGCGCCTGCATGCGCTGTGGGGCGCGGCCGAGGCCGCTTCCGCCGCTCGTCGCGAACGCAACGATGGTCTTGCCCGAGAAATCGTAGGCTTCCAGGAACGCGTCGATGATGCGCGGCTCGACGTACCACCACACGGGAAAGCCGACGAACACCGTGTCGTAGGCACCCATGTCCGCAACCCGTCCGGCGATTGCCGGGCGGGCGGATTCGTCGTTCATCTCGATTGACGAGCGGCTCCTTTTGTCGTTCCAGTTCAGGTCAGCGCGCGAGTAAGGTTGCTCGGGCTCGATCTGGAACAGGTCCGCGCCGATCGCCGAGGCGAGGTTCTTCGCGACCTTTCCCGTCGTTCCGCTGGCACTGAAGTAAGCTACGAGCGTCTTTCCCATGGCAGACCCTTTCAACGCGCTGGCCGCCGCGCTTTGGAATCGCGAGCAGGCCGTGTAACACTTGCAACGACTACCATTATCGCGCAGATCCGCGGCAATGGGGCGGCCGAACGCGCCGTGCCACCCGCGACTGGCGGGCCGCCCGGCGCCACGGGGCCGCCCGGCGCCACGGGGCCGCCCGCGACTGGCGGGCCGCCAGTCGCTGCGAGGGAAGTGTTGACTGCAAATTCGCACTTGTTTAGCGTTTTGAAGCCTTTCAATCGGCCTTTTTCGCTAAACAAGCTGCGATTTGCAGCATTTTTCAGCAAACAAGTGCGAATTTGCAGTCAACACTTCTTCGGCAGGCGAAGTCGGCGTCTCCCCGCAGAGGAATGGGAAAAGCCGACCCAAAGGTCGGCCTTTCGCCAGCTCAATCACATGTAATAGGGTGCGACAGCCCTGCGCCTGCGCCCGCCGCACGCCCGAGCCCGGCCTGCGCCCGCCGCACGCCCGCGCCCGGCCCGCGCCCGGGCAGCACCGGCGCTGGCTACGCCTGCGTGGCGCCAGCGCTTGCGCCGCTCATGCTGGCCGTGCCGCTCATGTCGCCCATGCCGGACATGTCGCCGCGGTTCCCACGGCCGCCCATGCCGCCCATGCCGCCGCGGCCGCCCATCATCTGGCCCGTCAGCTCGGTGACCTGCTCACCGTTGACCGTTACCGTGCCGCCGTTGAGCTGGCCCTGGCCGTCGAAATCGAACGCAGACTGGCCAGTGATGTTGACCGTGCCGCCGTTGATGGTCAAATCGCCGTTCGTGTCGAGCGCATCCGTGTCGCCCGACGCCATGGACACGTCCACGGTGCCGCCGTTGATCTCGAGCCTCACGCTGTAGGCAGTCGACTTGTTCGTCGCGTTGATGCCGTCGTCTGTGGCCTGAATGCTCACGTTGCCGTCGTTGATCTGGACGAACGTGCCCTCGATTCCCTCCGCCGAGCTCATGTCGAACGTGCCGCCGTCGATTTGCACGTAGCCGTCGCCTTCAATACCGTCGCTCTCGGACTTGATGTTGAACGTGCCGTCCGCAACATACACGTAGCCGAGCGTCTGGTCCTCGTCGTTCGAGCTGTGGATGCCGTCCTTGCCAGCCGTGATGTTGAACGTGCCGTCCGCGATTGCAACCGAGTCCTTGCCCTGGATGCCGTGGTTCGATGCGGTGATCTCGTACGTGCCGCCCGTCACCTTCACGTCGTCCTTGCCGACGATGCCGTTCTGCGTCGAGTTTATGGTCAGCGTTCCCTTGCCGTTGAGCACCAGGTCGTCCTTCGCGAAGATGGTGCCGTCGACGTTGTCCTCGCCGATTGCGACAAACTCGCCCGTGACGGACAGGTTATTGGAAGACCCGGATGCGGTCGTCACGAAAACCTTGTCCGCGGAAGCCACGTAGATCACCGGCGCGTCGGAGTTTTCGACGCTCAGCCCGTCGAGAACGAGCTGCACCTTCGCCGAGCTATCGGCGTTGACCGTTACCGTGACGTCGGTCGCCGTGCCGCTGAGCACGTAGACGCCCTCTTCGCTGATGGTGACGTCCTCGCCGCTTTTAACCTCGATCGATTTCGCGGAAGACGTGTCGGCTTCCTGCTCCATGTCGCGGTCGGTGAACACGCTCGACGTGTCGAGGGAAGGATCGACGCGCCCGGTCGTGTCGATGGCCGCGCCGGACGCGCCGCCGCTGAACTGCATGTCGCCAGACGGCATCTCCCCGGACGGCATCTCGCCCGACGGCGCAGCCGCCGACATCGAGCCCGAAGGCATCTCGCCCGACGGCGCAGCCGGCATCGAGCCGGACTGCGCCTGCTGAGAGGCGCTTGACACGACCGCCGTCGTAGAGGCGCCCGTGCTCTCGCTTGTGGAGGATGCGGTCGAAGTTCCCGTGCACCCGGTAACGGCCCCAATGGCCAACGCTCCGCAGAGCATGATCGTCAAACCAGTTCGTTTCATTTCTCTTCTCCTAACCCGGCAGCTTTTTAACCGTTGTCTGCATAGTACGGGGACATCCTGAACTAAACCTGAAACATCGCCGGCAACGTCGGGCTTCGTTGGAGGATAATCGGGGCATGCCGCACGAGAAGAAGGGACGACCGTTGCCCGCATCGCCCAAATATAAGGTCGGGAAAGCAAATAACAGCAGCTCAGATCGGCGCTCGCCAGACCAGCGTACGCCCGATCGGCGCCCGCCAGAGCAGCGCTCGTCAAACCAGCGCCCGGATCGTCTCGGCAGCCGCCCCATCCGTCGAATCGCCGCCGCAATCTCTGCCGCGGCGATCGTGGCCATGCTCGTGGCGCTCGCCGTTTTCCTCCCCAAATGCAGCGACGAACGCCCCGACCCGGCCGATTTCCAGCACGCGACGGTCGACTACGTCATCGACGGCGACACGATCGACGTTGTCTTGCCCTCGGAAGACGGAAACGCCCGGACGGCGCGCGTGCGTCTCGTCGGCATCGACGCGCCCGAATCGGCGAACCACGACACCTCGAAGAACACGCCCGAGGGAACGGAGGCCACCGAGTACCTGCGCTCGATCCTGCCCGCAGGCACGGACGTCTACCTGCAGACGGACGTCACCGACATCGACAAGTACGATCGGCTGCTCCGCTACGTCTGGCTCGAGCTGCCGGAAAACCCAGATGACGCCTCCGAGCTCGCGCTCAAGATGCTCAACGCGCGCATCGTCGCCGACGGGTACGCCGACACGCTGTACTACGAGCCCGACGTGCGCTATGCCGACGAGTTCGAAAAGCTGAAGAAGCGGGCGGTATCGGAAGGCGCCGGGGTCTCGCGCCTCTGGAAGTGACAATCGGCCGGCGCGCGCCGGCCAACCACCCGAGCGCCGGCCAACCACCCGAGCGCCGCCCGCGCGCCGGCCAACCACCCGAGCGCCGGCCAACCACCCGGATGCGCATATCGCACGGAAACTTCGCCTTCTCCGAAATTCACCTCATGCAATTGCCGTGCCAAGTTGATATGTTGATACAAGGCATCAACTTAGCCTTCTTCCATGGTGTGCCATGGGGCGGATGCCACAATTCAAGAGGGGGAGAAAATGGCCGAAGCAACACCCGGTAGGAGCGGAGCCAGCCCTGAATCCATCAAGAAAGGCGAAGAGCAAGGTTGGGTCACGCCGGCAACGGACGACCATCCGGAAAACCCGTACGCATGGGGCGAGACGAACGGCGTGAAATACCGCCGCGGTTCGCGCCTTCCGCGCAAGATCGACCAAACGCCTGCGCGACCTGCGGCGGAAACGCCCGACGTCCCATGGAAGTGGGAGGAGGACGGCATGACCGTCATCCGCGGGACGGCGCGCAGCGCACCCGGATGCCATAACGTCTGCGGCATCCTCACCTACGTCAAGGACGGCAAGATCGTCAAAGTCGAAGGCGACCCGGAGGACCCGTACAACCAGGGGCGCCTGTGCAGCCGCTGTCTGTGCATACCCGAGTACATCTACCACGAGGACCGTCTGCTCTATCCGATGAAGCGCGCCCGCGAGGACCGCGGCAAGGACAAGTTCGAGCGCATCACGTGGGACGAGGCCTACGACATCATCGAGCGCGAGTTCAAGCGCGTCGCGCGCGAGTACGGCCCCGAGGCCGTCGCCTGCTGCCAGGGCACCGGGCGCGATATCGTGCAGATCACGCGCCTGAACGCCTCGATGGAATCGCCGAGCAAGGGCGTGCCCTACTTCGCCGGCAACTCGTGCTACCTGCCGCGCATCGCGTCGATGGCCTGCATGCTCGGCGATCCGTGCTTCATGGATTGCTCGCAGTTCCTCCCGAAGCGCTACGACGACCCGCGCTACGTCGTGCCCGGCTACTGCATCATATGGGGCCACCAGCCGTTCTACTCGAACGCCGACGGCTTCATGGGGCAATGGATCATCGACCTCATGCGCCGCGGCATGAAGGTCGCCGTCGTCGACCCGCAGCTCACGTGGATCGCCGCACGCGCCGGCAAGGACTGGCTGCGCGTGCGCCCCGGCGCCGACGGCGCCATCGCCATGGCCATGCTCAAAGTCATCTGCGAGGAGGAGCTCTACGACAAGGACTTCTGCGACAAATGGGTCTACGGCCTCGAGGCCGTCTGCGAGCGCGTGAAGGAATACGACCTCGACGAGCTGTGCGAACGCGCTTGGGTCAAGACGGAGGACGTCGTCCGCGTCGCCCGCACCTATGCGACCACCAAGCCCGCCGCCATCCAATGGGGCGTCGCGCTCGACCAGCAAACCGGCGGCCAGCAGGCTGCGCACGCGCTCACGGCGCTCTGGACGATCACCGGCAACCTCGACGTGCCGGGCGGCAACGTCATCGGCCAGGCATGCTGGGGAATCGACCAGCCGAACTGGACCGGGTGCTGGGGCTACGACGAGCTGCTCACGCCCGAGGAAGACGCGCGCCGCATGGGCTTCGACATCTACCCGATGTTCCGCGTCGGCTTCAAGGAGGTCTGCTCGGACGTCGCCATCAAGTCATGGGAGAGCGGCGAGCCCTACCGATTCAAGGCAGCCTATTTCGCGACGAGCAACTTCCTCGCATGCATGGGCGCGCAGACCCCCAAGCAGCTCGAATGGTACAAGACGCTCGAGTTCACCGCTTTCGCCGACCTGTTCATGACGCCGACCATCATGGCGCTCGCCGACGTCGTGCTGCCGGCCGCCACCTACGAGGAGCGCAACGGTTTCGGCGGCCTCAACCCCTACCGCATCAGCTGCATCACGAAGGCCATCGAGCCGGTGGGCGAATGCCGCGACGACATGACGATCTTCCTGGAGCTCGGCAAGCGCCTCGCGACGCCGCGCAACGAGGACATCGCCTGGCCGTGGGACACCGTCGAGGAAATGTGGGACTACGCGCTCGAAAACGGCGGTTTTACCTGGGAGGAACTGCGTGATTCGGTGTGGAAGTACCCCGAGTTCGAGTACCGCAAGTACGAGAAGGGCCTGCTGCGTCCCGACGGCGGCCTCGGTTTCGCCACCGAGACCGGCCGCGCCGAGATCTACTCGATGGTCTTTCACCACACGTCGTGGTCGGGCCTCGACCCGCTACCGAGCTACGTCGAGCCGTTCGAGTCGCCCTACAGCGCGCCCGAGGACGTGGATGAGTACCCCTACATCGTGACGTCGGGTGCCCGCGTGCTGCATTTCTTCCATTCCGAGCAGAGGCAGATCGAGAAGCTGCGCCGCCTGCACCCCGACCCGCTGTGCTACATCCATCCCGAGACCGCCAAGAAGCACGGCATCGAGGAAGGCGACTGGTTCTGGCTCGAGAACAAGTACGGCAAGTGCAAGTACAAGGCCTCGTACAACGACACGTACGACCCGCGCGTCATGCAGTGCGAGCACGGCTGGTGGTTCCCCGAGCGCAAAGACGAGGCGGAGGAGAACGTCGAGGACGAGAACCGCGGGCTGTTCGGCGTGTTCGAGTCGCAGATCAACAACATGGTTCCCTTCCAGGCCGGCGTCTCCGGTTTCGGCTCGAACTACAAGTGCATGATGTGCAAGATCTACAAGGACGAGAGCTAGCGGGAGCCCGCAGCAGAAAGGAGACGGACATGACGCTCATGGGAATCAAAGTCGAAGTCGACTACTGCACGGGCTGCGAGGTGTGCATCCTCGCCTGCCAGCAGGAACACGGATACGAACCCGAGCAGTACGGCGTGCGCGTGACGAAGCTCGGACCGCTTCACATTAACGAGGAGGAAAAGGTCTACCAGTACGACTTCATCCCGCAGTTCACGGCATGGTGCGACCTGTGTGCCGAGCGCACGGGCAAGGGCAAGCAGCCCACGTGCGTGCAGCATTGCCAGTCGCAATGCCTCGACTGGGGTCCGATCGAGGAGCTCGCGAAGAAGATGGGGCCGAAAAACGTGCTCGTCGCCTTGAAGGAAGGGTGAGTCGAAGGGGCGGGTGCGACGTCTCATCCGAACAGCCGCTTGAACAGCGACGGCTTGGATTTGCTCGGCTCATCCTTCTCCTCGGCAGCTGTTCCGCCCATGCGGCGCGCCTTGCGGCCGAACGCCTCCTCGGGGCTCAAAACGCGATAGAGGTGACTCGGCTTCTCGTAGCGCACGGGCACGGGAACCGACCGCATCGTGCGCTCGCCGTCGATGCGGCCGTCGCCCGCGCCCGGCAGGCCGCAGAATCGCTCGCGTCCGCCTTCGCGAACGCATGCCTGGACGGCGCCGGTCTGCCCGTTCACCATGATGCGCAAGCCGCCGCCGGCACCGTCGTGCTGCTCGAGGTAGTACACGGGAAGCGCGATGAGGCCCGACTTGTGTTCCACCAAGTCGCGCGACCAGCGGATGAGCGAGAGCCGTTCGGCGCCGTAACGCTCGACGATCGCGTCTTTCGCCTGCCGGTAGATAATCGAGCTGATGATTCCCAGCTTGTCGGCGAAGTTCGTCGCGGCGCAGATGATCACGTCGCCCATCACGAGCTCGGGGATGAACGCGCCCGCCTCGTTGTAGTCCCACGGGGCGATGCGGTCGAGCAACGCGATGTCGAGTCCCGTGTCGCGCGGGAGAGCCCAGTCGACCCATTCCAGATAGAACTCGACGTTTCCCAAATTCGAGTCCGAGCTCACGCGCAACGCGACATCGCTCAAGCTCGCAGGCGTGTACACGGCGCCAAGCGCTCCGGCGCGCAGCAGGCCGGAGACGTCGAAGCCCGCGAAAAAACCGGGAAACTGCGACACGAGATACCGCACGCGCGCGTCCGCCGTCTTCAACGTCAGCTTGAACGGCAACGACTTCGAGGGCACCATGCTCTGGTTGCCGACTATCTGCGGCATCTTGTCGAGGCCGAGTTCGGCCAAGTCGTCGAGCCCGTACACCGTCTGGCAATGCTCGCACTCGTACATCGTCTGCGTCGAGCGCCCTTTCACGGGAGCTCCGCAATGGGCGCACGTGAATTGGAGGATGGCGCTGTCGCGCCGCGCCACGTAGGCGCGCCGGTCGATAGCCGCCACGTAATCGCCGAACGAGCGCGCCCAACGCGTTTCGGGAGCCATCGGGTCGGAGTTGCCGAGGTCGTCGCGCACGCCCGTCATCACCGCGACGCGGATGAGCTTGATCAGGCCGTCCTGCACCTCGAGATCGCGATGCTTGTAGACGAGCGGCCGCATGCCCCGCAACGTTTGCTCGGAGTACTGGATCTCATGGCCGCAGAACGGGCAGTAGAAAGCCTGCCTGCCGACGTCGGGATGCATCGGCGCGCCGCACGACGCGCATGCCAGAACGGCGATCTTGACCTTCACGGGCTTCTCGGACATGACCGGATCACCTCCGCGGCATCTCGGAACAAAAATGTGGAAAAGGGTCAGACCCTTTTCCACATTTTTCAAGGGCGCAACACTCGGTAATCAGAATAGCCCACCGAGGTGCACGCATGGCTCACGACGCGTTTCAGCAACTGATAAAACGGCCGAAGGCGGATTGCGCGGGATCGTCCACCATGTCGATCGTCAGCTCCACGCTTGCTCCGGCGAGCTCGATGGCCAGAAGGGCCTCCTCGACAGACGGCGCCTCGGCCGCTTCGCCGTCGCTCGTGAAGCGCAGTTTGCGACGTCCGAGCCGACCGCGCGTTTTCGCGGTGCATGCCGCGTTTCGTGATACGTGCAGCGTGGAAACCGCCCCGATCTGGTTCACGTCCAGCTTGCCGACGACGTTGTCGGCCCAGATCTCCATGTCGTTTGAAACATCCACTTCGACATGGCCCTCGATGTCCTTCAGCCACAACCGTTCGAGTTTTCCGCCGATTTCGAGGTCGAAATGGCCGCCTTCGACGATGCACTCGTCCGCATGCAGCGCGATTTCAGCATCGGCGACAAAGGCTTTGGGAAGCTCGATTACAACGTCGAGTTCCTTGCGCGCGAGGACGTCTGCAATCACGCCGGTGTTTTCCACGTCGATATCGAGGCTGCGCCCCTGCGTGTCTATCTTCACCTTGAACGCACGTTGCAGATCGGCAATCGAATCGGATTCGAGCCGAACCGCCGCTTTCTCGTCTTCGACCACATCGAGGCGCACAGAGCGCGCGCAGCCGACCTTGATGTCGTAGTGCCGCTCTTGCGCGATGTCGAACGCAGTCACGCTCGAGTAGCGCTCGGCAGCGGAATCGCGCCCGCTTTCGCCCTCGCCTTCTTCGCCGCGCGAATCGAGACCGAGGATGATCTCGTCCGTCGAAACGCCGTACAGCCGGGCGAGTGCCGCGATGTTCTCGATGTCGGGCATGCCGGCGCCGGTCTCCCATTTCGTGACGGCCTGGCGCGAAACCCCGAGCTTCTCCGCAACGTGTTCCTGCGACCAGCCATGCCGAGCCCGAAGCTCCCTGATCTTCGCCGATACTTCCATGATGCCTCCGTTTCCCTGCATTGACTCGCGATGGCCCGATATTGCCATCGCGAGCGCGGTTGCCACGAGCAACAACTGCTTGCATCAACGGTTTTCATGCTACGTATCGTAGCATGCGGGCGCGACCTGGACTTTCGAATCCGCTTTATTGGCTCGAAACATGAGAATGTGGAAAAGGGTCAGACCCTTTTCCACATTCTGTCTCCCGATGGGCATGGAGCGCGTCAAGAGAACCGTCCCCTTGACACACCTGCAACTTTAGGACGATATATATGCGCTTTTCACGAGACCCTTTTCAATCACGAGTACCACACTCGGATATCTACCTGAAGTAAGGTAACTGTTGAACTGGGACTTGGAATACGCCGCAGTCTCCCTTTCGCCACTAATTGCTCCATACCAAGTGCTGTTGTTAACGGCAAAACGCCATACCTTCGTCCCGGGAGAGTAGCTGGAGTTTATCAACGTAATTCTGCCGTTCACCGTCATCGTGTTTCCCGAAATGGAAGCCGATTTCACACCGGTTGGAGCATAAGGAGGAGCGAAGGTAAACACTCCTGTGAGCTTGTCGCCAGACGGTGCCTGGTGGAAGCGGTTGGCGGTGGAGCCCGGGGCCTTGCCGCCCTTCTTCACGAGCTTGACCTGCATGGCCTCGAGGCGGTAGGAGTATCCCGCGGTGCCCGCCGACTGGCCGTTCTTCGCCCAGCCCAGCCAGCCGAAGTGCTGGGCGTGGACGCGGTAGTACACGTCGTAGC
>CAMOUE010000069.1 GCA_946626265.1 uncultured Eggerthellaceae bacterium
CGTTCGACGAGGGCCATGTGGCCTACGTGTGGGCCGACGCGCTGCTCGCGTACTTTACGGGCATCGGCTACGCCGACCCCGACCGCGAGGGCGAGTTCGACAGCCGCTGGCCCATGCAGTACCACTTCGTCGGCAAGGACATCACGCGCTTCCACTGCGTCATCTGGCCGGCCATGCTGCTCGCTGCCGGCTACGAGCCGGCGCACACGGTGTTCGGCCACGGCTTCCTCTTGACGAAGGGCGAGAAGATGTCGAAGTCGAAGGGCAACGCGCTCTCGCCGCAGGACATGGTGCGCGTGTTCGGCGTCGACGCCTACCGCTACTACTTCATGAGCGACGTTCAGTTCGGCCATGACGGGTCCATTTCGATGGAGCGCATGGTGCAGGTCTACAACAACGAGCTTGCCAACACGTGGGGCAACCTGGTCAACCGCGTGTTCAACATGACGAAGAAGTACTTCGGCGCGCAGGTGCCCGAAGTGCCCGCATCTGCGAAGGGGCTCGTGGACGACAACCCGCTCAAGGAGATCGTCGACGGGCTGTATGCCGAGTTCGACCGTTGCATGACCGAGGTCGACTTCACCGGTGCGGTCGCCGCCGTCCAGAAGCTCGCCCAGGCGGCGAACCTCTACGTCGACGAAATGGCGCCGTGGGGCCTGGCCAAGGCCGCGAAGGGCGAGGACGCCGAGGCTGCCGCCGAGGCGCAGGGCAAGCTCGCCGCCGTAATGTACAACCTGCTCGAGGCGATTCGCGTCATCGCGCTGTACCTGTCGCCGCTCGCGCCGAACACGAGCGCAGAAGTGTGGCGTCGCCTGCAGCTCGGCGCTCCGGTCGACGTGACCGACATCGAGTCCGTCACCGCCTGGGGCCAGCTTCCCGCCGGCAACGACGTCGAGGTGGGCGACCCGCTCTTCCCGCGTCTCGATGTCGACGAGCTGAACTTCGAAGAATAGATGTCTGATCGACTGAAGTTGCCGCCGGAGCGCGATTTCGGGTTCTACCAGCGGCGCAAACACGATAGATGGCGCGAGGTGCCGGCCCCCGGTCCGGCCCTCGAGGCGCCTGTCGCCGATTCCCACGCGCATATCCACATGCTGCCCGATCCCGCATGGGAGCTGGCGCGTTGCTCTGCGAACGGAGTCGGCTTCGTTTGCATGATCGTAGACCCGAGCGAAGATGGCTCGCGTCCGTTCGAGGAGCTTGCGTCATGGGAGGCGGCCGCGGACGATTTTGCCGCGGACGCGCCCGATTCCGCGCCCGTCGTCGTGCGCGTCGCGTGCGGCGTCCATCCCCACAACGCGAAGCTCTACGACGACGCGACCGAACGCGAGCTCGTCGATCGGTTGCGCGACCCGCGGGTCGTCGCCCTCGGGGAAATCGGCCTCGACTACCATTACGACCTGTCGCCACGCGAATCGCAACGGGCGGTCTTCCGGCGCCAGATAGCCATCGCGAAGGATAGGGGGCTTCCCATCGCGCTCCACCTGCGCGGCGGGGACGACCCCGCGGTGGACGACGCCCATGCCGAGGCGTTCGCCATTCTGCAAGAAGAGGGCTTTCCCGAGGCAGGCACGCTGCTCCATTGCTGCGCGCTGCCTCCGGACGAGCTTGCGCCGTGGATCGAGGCCGGCTGCTATATCGCCTACGGCGGGGCGCTCACGTTCAAGAACGCCGATGCGGCGCGCGAGGGGGCCCGGCTCGTGCCGGAGGAGCGCCTGCTTCTGGAGACGGATTCGCCGTACATGACGCCCGAGCCGATGCGCGGAGCCGCCTGCACGCCGGCCCATGTCGTGTTCACGGCCGCGCACCTCGCAAGCGTGAGGGGCGTCGAGCCTGGTGAACAGCGCAAAGCGTTCCTACAGCGCATTTTTGACAACACGCTCGGGTTCTACAGGGTAGAAGATGTCGGGCCGTCCGGGATCTCATAGGGGGTTTGCATGAAACGCGTGATAATCGTCGGATCGCCGCGGTCGAACGGCCGCAGCGCCCATCTCGCCGAAATGCTGTTCGAGGCGAACATCGACGAGTGTCCCGAGGACGAGCTGTTCCTCGTGCCCGTTTCCGAAATCGAAGTCGGTCCGTGCATAGGCTGCGGGGCGTGTCGCAAGGAATCGGAAGTCATCTTCAAGGGCGAGGATGGTGCCGAAGCGAGCGAAATGCGCCATCGCTGCGTGTTCGACGACGACATGCAGACGCTCTACGACGTCCTCGACGACGCCGACGAGCTGATCGTGGTCTCGCCCATCTACTTCTCGGGCGCGCCCGCTCCCATGAAATGCGTGCTCGACAGGCTCCAGCCGTACTTCTGGGCAAGCCGCGAAAAGGACCTGGACGCGCGTCTTGCGGAAAAGCGCCCGGCGACGCTCCACGTGCTCGGCGAAGGCGGGGACCCGCATGGGTACGACGCGCTGGTCAGCGAAGTGCGCAGCGCGACGGCGGTCGCCGGCTTCCGTTTGGAGCGCGTGCTGGACTGGGTTGGCAAGATCGGCCAGGACGGCGAGATCACGGGCGAGCCTACGCCGGTCGAAGGCGTGCTCGCGCCTCCGTGCAAGCCTGCGGAGAAGCCGAAGCTCGACCTCGGCGCGAATCGTTCCAGGCAGGCCCAGGGCAAAGGCCACGACAAGGGACGCGGCGGCCAGTCAGGGCACGGCCAATCGGGCCGCGGCCAATCGGGTCGCGGCGGCCAGTCGGGACACGGCCAATCGGGGCGCAGGCAGCCCGGGAAGGGAAAGCGCCGTGGATAGCCCCGACAGGTTCTCGCCCTATGCCACCCCTTCGGCCACGCGCGAGGTCCTCGAGCGCCATGGCCTTTACACCAAGTACGCCCTTGGCCAGAACTTCCTGGTCAACGATGGCGTCATAGGCAAAATCATCGAACTGTCCGGGCTTTGCGGCGATGACTTCGTCCTCGAAGTCGGACCCGGGATCGGCACGCTGACCGCCGCCCTGCTTTGCCGTTGCGGCCGCGTGATGTCGGTCGAGAAGGACGGAGATCTGCCGAACGTGCTAGCAGACACGCTGTCGACCTGGCGCGATTCCTTCTCGCTCCTACAGATGGACGCGCTCGACCTGACGTCGAACGACATCGACCAGGCGCGTGTCGCCGCCGGCTGGGACGATACGGTCGCGTTTCCCAACAAACTCGTGTCGAACCTCCCCTACGCCGTTGCCGCCACGGTCGTGCTCGACTACCTGCAACGTTTCGACTTCCTGGAAAGCGCAACCGTCATGGTGCAGAAAGAGGTGGCCGACCGCATGATGGCGCGGCCCGGCTCGAAGACGTACGGCGCTTACACGGTCAAGCTGTCGATGTACGCCCGGCATGTGGGCCACTTCCCGGTCGCGCCCGGTAATTTCTTCCCGCCTCCGCGCGTCGAGAGCACGGTCATCAGGCTCGACCGGGCAGTCGCGCACGACGCGTCGGGCCGCGCGTTGACCTTCGAGGAGCTGAAGGCGGTCTGCACGATGACCGATGCGGCGTTCGCGACGCGGCGCAAGACGTTGGCGAACTCGTGCAAGAACTACTTCTCGGGGCAAGGCGACGTCCTCGGGCGCCTGCCGCGGATCTTCGAGCAGGCGCAAGTCGACCCGCGGCGGCGGGGCGAGACGCTCGACCGTCGCGAGTTCATCGAGCTCGGGCTGGCATATCTGGGCGGCGAGCAGTGTTGACGGGAGGCGAAGAGAAGGCGCGCGAAGCCGACGTCCTCAAAGAGCACTTCGGCTACGATTCGTTTCGTCCCGGGCAAGGCGAGCTCGTCGGGGCCGTGCGCGCCGGGCGCGACAGCCTGGGCGTCATGCCCACCGGCGCCGGCAAGTCGCTGTGCTACCAGGTTCCCTCCCTCCTGTTCTCGGCGGAGGAAGCAGGCGTCACGATAGTGGTGTCCCCCTTGGTCTCGCTCATGAACGACCAGGTGAGCGCCCTCGTTGCAGCGGGCGTGCCGGCGGCGTTTTTGAACTCGCAGCTTTCGGCGGCCCAGCAGCGCGAGGTGCTCGCGCGCGCCGGGCGCGGCGATTACGCGCTTATATATGTAGCACCCGAGCGATTGTCCGACCCGCGGTTCGTCTCGTTCGCCCAGACGACCCCGATCGCCTTCGTCGCCGTGGACGAAGCCCATTGCGTGTCGCAATGGGGCCAGGATTTCCGTCCCGCGTACTTGGGGATCGGGCCGTTCATCGCCTCGCTGCCGGCGCGTCCCGTCGTCGCCGCGTTTACGGCGACGGCGACCCCGCGCGTCGCGGACGACATCGTGCGTTTGCTCGGCCTCCGCGATCCCGTGCGCGTGACGACGGGCTTCGATAGGCCGAACCTCCATCTCGCAGTAGAGCAGCTCTCCGAGAAGGCCAAGCTCGCCCGGATCGCCGCCTACGCGCTCGAGCGTCCCCTCGACAGCGGAATCGTGTACTGCTCGACGCGCAAACAGGTCGAGCAGGTCGAACAGGCGCTTCTTTCGGCGGGAGTGGCCGCTACGCGCTACCATGCGGGCCTTTCGGTCGACGAGCGCAATGCGAACCAGCGCGCCTTCGTCGCGGACGACGCTTTCGTCATGGTCGCGACGAACGCGTTCGGGATGGGCATCGACAAGTCGAACGTGCGCTACGTGATCCACCACAACATGCCCGGCAGCCTCGAGGCGTACTACCAGGAGGCCGGGCGCGCGGGCAGGGACGGCGAACCTGCCGACTGCCTGCTTTTCTGGAACGATTCCGATATCGCGACCTGCCGATTCTTCATCGAGCAGGAGACGGACAATTCCGCGCTGTCCGACGAGGAGCGCGGCCTCGTGCGCGTGTCGCAGCGCCGGCGGCTGGCCGCCATGGCCAACTACTGCATGACGACTGAATGCCTCCGCAGCGTCATCTTGCGCTATTTCGGGGAGAAACGCGACGGCGCGGACGGAGACGCCTATTGCGGCAACTGCTCGAACTGCGAAGGCGGAATCGACGCGGTCGACGTGACGACGACGGCGCGGTCCGTCATGAGGTGCGTGCACGAGCTGCGGGGACGTTTCGGAAAGGGCGTTTTCGCCGACGTGCTCACGGGTTCGAAGCAGGCGAAGATTCGGGAATGGGGCCTCGATCGCGCGCGGACCTACGGCATCGTCGACGAGCCGACCCCCGTCGTGAAGGAGATTATGGAGCTCTTGGTCGCAGGCGAGTACCTCGAGGTCAGCGAGGGCCGTTACCCGCTCGTGGGACTGGGGCCCCGTGCACGCGAGGCCGCGACGGACGAGTTTCGGCTCTACATGAAGCGGAAGAAGAAGCCCGCTTCCGGCGTCAAGGGCTCCGCGAAGGCGCCGACGAAGCAGCCAAAGGCCGCGAAGGCGGCTGCCGTCCTCGAAACCGACGAGCAGCGGGAGCTGTTCGAGCGCCTGCGCGGGCTTCGCAAGCAACTTGCCGACGCCGAAGGCGTGCCGCCCTACATCGTGTTCTCCGATGCGGCGCTGCGCGGGATGTGCGTCGTGCTTCCCCGGAACGACGAGGAAATGCTTTCCGTAAGCGGGGTGGGGCCTGCCAAGCTCAAACGCTACGGCCGCGCGTTCATGGACGAGATTGCCGCCCGCCCGCTCGCCTAAAAACACTGTTCTTTACGTGTCCGCGCGAATCACCCGTTATAATGACAAGACTTCTACATGGGGAAATGCACTATAGCGCTCTATAGCACTAAAGAGCTCGTCATAAAAGGGGAAACACAATGGCACAGCAACACAACCATACTCATCACGATCGCTCGGCCTGGTCGGGCAAGCTCGCGTTCATTCTGGCCGGCGCGGCCAGCGCCGTCGGGTTGGGAAACCTCTGGCGCTTCCCGACGCTCGCGGCCAAGTACGGCGGAGGCATGTTCATCCTCACGTACTTCGTGCTGGCGTTCACGTTCGGCATCTCGCTGCTGCTGCTCGAGACGGCGCTCGGTCGCAAGACGAAGCTCTCGGTCATCGGCGCGTTCAGCTCCATCAACAAGCGTTGGAAGTTCGTCGGCATCTTGGCTGCCGCCGTGCCGTTCATCATCACGCCGTACTACTGCATCATCGGCGGATGGGTCACCAAGTACCTGGTGAGCTATGTTGTCGACGGGCCGACGGCCGTCGCGGCGGACGGGTTCTTCACCGGGTTCATCACCGACCCCGTCTTCACGTACGTGTTCATGGTCATCTTCATGCTGATCTGCATCGGCGTGTGCGCGCTCGGCGTCAAGAACGGCATCGAGAAGGCGAACATGATCATGATGCCGCTGCTGCTCTTCATGGCCATCGGCATCTCGGTGTTCGTGCTCATGCAGCCGGGCGCTGCCGAGGGCGCGGCGTACTACCTGATTCCCGATTTCAGCAAGTTCTCGCCTGACCTGGTCATCAATGCGCTCGGGCAGATGTTCTACAGCCTTTCGCTTGCGATGGGCATCATGGTGACCTACGGCAGCTACCTCGACAGCAAGGAGAACCTCACCGAGTCCGTCGCGAGCATCGCCGGGTTCGACCTGCTCGTGTCGTTCCTCTCGGGTCTCATGATCGTGCCCGCCGCCTTCGTGGTTCTCGGCATCACCGACGGCGGCATGATGGCGGCCGGTCCCTCGCTCATGTTCGTGACGTTGCCCAACGTGTTCGGCGGAATGGGCGGCGCTGCCCAGGTCATCGGCGTGCTGTTCTTCGTGCTGGTGCTGTTCGCCGCGGCGACGAGCGCCATCTCGCTCATCGAGGCCTGCACGTCCATCATCCAGGACGGCACGCATTGGTCGCGCAGCAAGTCGCTGCTCGCCTGCGCCATCTTCGTAATCGCCGCCGGCTGCTTCATCAACGCCGGCTACAACGTGCTCATCTGGATCGAGCCGCTCGGCGAGGGCACGCAGCTGCTCGACTTCTTCGACTTCCTGTCCAACTCGGTGATGATGCCCATCGTGGCATTGCTCACCTGCATCTTCGTCGGCTGGATCATCAAGCCGAAAGCCATCATCGACGAGGTGCGCGAATCGAGCAAGTTCAAGCTGGCCGGCGCCTGGACCGTCATGATCAAGTACATTGCTCCCGTGCTGGTCATAGTCATCCTGGTCGCCAACGTGCTGCCCATGATCTTCCCGGCGTAGTTTCGCAGCGGCCGGACAAGGAGGACGGGAAAGGACGACGCTGTTTTTTCGGGGTTCGAAGTGATCTAAAATCCCCGTCCGAAGCTATTTATTCTGAGATGTGATGATGACTCTCCCCTGATTTGGTTCCCTTGCTGGACCAAAATCGAGGAGAGTCACTGATTCTCAGGACTTTTGAGCAATGGAAAAACAACAGCCCCAGTTCACAGCGTAATATCCTTGAACGAGATAATGACTCCCCTTGATTTTGGGCCAGCCGAAGGCCCGAACAAAAACTCAGGCCTCGCAAGATCCGAGAACCGTCGGTAGCTGCCGAATCCGAGAAGGGATTTCGAGCGTGGGGGAATTAGGGGGAAATAAGAGGGGCGATAAGGCAATAACGCAGGACCCTCAACTGCCATGCGCTAAAATGTACGGAATCGTCAAGCGCGGCCGTGCGGTCGCAGCTCTCGAGCAAACGAAAAAAACGAGCATAGCCAAGGAGGAACGGCCTTATTGGCCGCCTTCGGTCGATAGGAGAAAACCATGGCGCTTTCAATCGGCATCGTCGGTTTGCCCAACGTAGGGAAATCGACGTTGTTCAACGCACTGACGAGCAACAACGCGCTTGCTGCGAACTACCCGTTCGCAACGATCGAGCCGAACGTGGGCGTCGTGCCCGTGCCCGACTCGCGATTGGAAGAGCTGGCCAAGATCGACCACCCCGCCCAGATCGTTCCCGCGACGGTCGAGTTCGTCGACATCGCCGGGCTGGTGGCCGGCGCCTCGAAGGGCGAGGGTCTCGGCAACCAGTTCCTCGCGAACATTCGCGAAACCGATGCGATCTGCGAGGTCGTGCGCTTCTTTAGCGATCCGGACGTCGTGCACGTCGACGGAAAGGTAAACCCCTCGAGCGACGTCGAGACCATCAAGACCGAGCTAATCCTGGCCGACATGGGCACGATCGAGAAGGCGCTGCCGCGTCTCGAGAAGGAGGCGAAGCGCGACAAGGCGAGCGCGGCCAAGCTCGAAGTGGCGCGCAAGGTGCTCGACGGCCTGAACGAGGGGCATCGCGCCCGCACGCTCGACTTGTCGGACGACGAGAAGGCGGCCGTGTACGACCTGCACCTGCTGACCATGAAGCCCATCCTCTACGTCGCGAACGTCGACGAGGACCAGGTAACGGCCGATCTCGCTGAAATCGACGGCTGCGCGCCCGTGCCCATCAGCGCGAAGATTGAGGCCGACCTCGCCGAAATGGACGCCGAGGACGCGCAGATGTTCCTCGAGGAGATGGGGCTCGAGGAAAGCGGCCTAGCGCGACTCGCGCGCGAGGCGTATCACCTGTTGGGGCTGCAGAGCTACTTCACGAGCGGTGAAAAGGAGACGAAAGCCTGGACGATTCCCATCGGGGCGAAGGCGCCTCAGGCGGCGGGCGTCATCCACACCGACTTCGAGCGCGGCTTCATCAAGGCCGAGACGGCGAGCTACGAGGACTACGTTGCGCTCGGCGGCGAGAAGGGCTGCCGCGATGCCGGCAAGCTGCGCCAGGAGGGCAAGGAGTACGTCGTCCAGGACGGCGACGTCATGCACTTCAAGTTCAACGTGTAAGCTGGGTATAGCGGCCGGTGTCGGCTTCGTCGCCAAGGACGTAATCCCAGGAGATGAACTCGGTGCGGTCGCTGTAGACGTCTACGACGAGGCCGCGTGACATGCCGAATCCCCCTTCGCCCGAGCCGTTGTGCGGGTCAAGCCGCAGGTACGCGATGGCGGAGTTGGCGACGAACAGCGGTCCTTCCGGGTCAGGGCGCTGGAAATCGCTCGGCGAATGGCTGTGGCCGGTCGTCAGGATTACGTTCGGATGCTTCGATACAACTTGCAGCAGCGCGTCGCTCGACTCGAGCGACGCATGGGCGAGTTCCCCTTCATGCGTGTAGCACACGGTGTTGTCGGCTGGTTGGTGCAGGAACACGAACGACCGACGACCTTGCTCCTCGTCGCGTTCGAGCAGGTCGTCGAGCCACGAAAGTTGCTCGTCGGACAGTTTGAAAGAATACCAGGCCGCCGGGTCGGCATCGGGGCCGAGCACGATGAGATGCAGCCCGTTCACCTCGGTGTCATAGTAAAGTCGCCGAAGCTCGCAGCGGCGCAGGAACGCATCGCGCAGCTCCTGGTAGGTTTCGGGGGTGTTGTGGCCGTCGGCACCCCGTTGCTCGTGGTTTCCCATGACGGGCACGAAGTCGTCGGGAAACTGCAGCCCGGCCTCCTCGGCAAGCTGGGCGACCAGGTCGTATTCCTCTTCGAGACCATGGTCGGTGATGTCGCCGTTGATGACGATCGCATCGGGTTTCGGGTTGAATTGCGTGATGGCCTGAAACGCAGCCTGCGTGTGGATGACGGCCGGTTCAAACGTCGAGCTCACGTGGGTGTCGCCTATGACGGCGATCCTTGCGATGAAACGAGGCGGGCCAGCCTCTTCTGGCGGCGGGCCGGCTTCTTCTGGCTCGACGTTGAGGGCGGATGCGGCGGACGGGTCCTCGGCCGAATCGTTCGAAGCGCTTTGCGAGCCTGCGTTTTCCTGCGACGCGCATCCGACAAGTTGGGGTAGCGCCGCGAACGCGGTTGCCGTGTACGCCACGAACATCCTACGGGTGACGAGCGTGCCTTGCAGGTTGGAGAGGTGCCGCCCTCGGCTGTCGGGGTCGCCCGATGGCGTCGAGCTCGCAAATGGGAGGTTGTCGTTTTGGTCGTTTGGCATGGCGCTACCGTTCGCAGTTCGGGTCATCGGTGCCATGGTACTCTGCCATGCTGGCGCTGTTGTGAAGAAATATCACAAACGGAAAAACGCTTGACCCATGCTGATATTTCGTTATATAGTGTTCAGGCACTTTTGCAAGGGCCCGTAGCTCAGTTGGTTAGAGCGCACGCCTGATAAGCGTGAGG
>CAMOUE010000070.1 GCA_946626265.1 uncultured Eggerthellaceae bacterium
ATGTACCGCTACGGCCTGACCCAGGCCATGCCCGACATGTGCCTCGAGGAAATGGAAGCCGGCAACGTCAAGGGCGTCTGGATCCAGACCTCCAACGGCATCGCCTGCATGAGTTGCGAGGTCGACCGCTGGTACAAGGCCATGAAGAAGCCCGAGTTCATCGCGGCATGCGACATCTTCATGAACCCGACCATCCAGAGCTCCGCCGACATCGTCATGCCGGTTCAGACCTGGGCCGAGAAGCACTCCGTCCGCGCTCACTACTACTTCCTGTCCGCCATCACCGGTGGTTGTTCCGCCGAGGGCGAAGCGAAGTCCGACTGCGAGATCAACCGCGAGCTCGCCCAGTACTTCGACAACGACGTCGAGTTCAACGAGGCGATCAACCGCCCCGAGGGCAAGCAGCACACCTGGCCTTGGGAGACCGAGGACGAGGTCTACGACGAGATCGTCAAGCCGTCCGGCTTCACGTTCCACGAGCTCATGGAGCACGGCCCGGCATATCAGCACTACGTCTACAAGAAGTACGAGAAGGGCCTCATGCGTCCCGACGGCCAGCCCGGCTTCAACACGCCGACCGGTCGCGTCGAGTTCAGCTCGGTCCTGTTCGAGGCGTACGGCTACGATCCGCTGCCCTACATCGAAGAGCCGGGCATCGGCCCTGTGACCACCCCCGACCTGTACGAGAAGTACCCGCTGATCATGATCACGGGCGCCCGTACCACCTCGTTCTTCCACTCCGAGCATCGCCAGATTCCATATCTGCGCCAGCTCACGCCCGATCCGTGGGTTCAGATTCACCCGAAGGACGCCGCTGCCGCCAACATCAGCGAAGGCGACTGGGTATGGATCGAGAACCATCGCGGCCGCGCCCGCCAGCGCGCACGCGTCACCTACGAGGTGCACGAGGGCACGATCGCCGCTCAGCACGGTTGGTGGTTCCCCGAGCAGGACGGCGCAGAGCCGAACCTGTACGGCTTCCGTCAGTCCAACATCAACCAGCTGCTTGCCAACAAGCCCGGCAAGACCGGCTTCGGCGCTGACCTGAAGTGCACGCTCTGCAAGATCTATCGCTGCAGTGAGGAGGACCTGTAATGTCTAGGAACGGTATTTTGGTTGACTACCAGTACTGCACCGGCTGCTACTCCTGCGAGGTTGCATGCCAGGCCGAGCACGAGCTTCCGCTCGAGCAGTGGGGTGTGAAAGTGCTGACGAACGGCCCTTGGCCGATCAAGGACGAGGACGGCAACGACACCGATCGCTATGTCTACGACAACATCCCGGCGTTCACGAAGGTGTGCGACCTGTGCGCCGAGCGCCAGGAGAAGGGCAAGCTCCCGTCCTGCGTGTTCCATTGCCAGGCGAAATGCATGGAGTTTGGTCCGGTCGACGAGCTCGTCAAGAAGCTCGCCGAGAAGCCCGAGCAGTACCTCTGGGTTCCGCCCGCGGCTTAATGCCACGCTAGTTGATAAGCGTTTCGTGGAAGGGGCGGCGACAAGTCGCCCCTTCTCGTAAAGGAGTATCGAACATGGATTGCCAAGCATTGAAGGAAGCCATCGCGAACGCGCCCGTAAAGTCGCGCGAGGCCTTGGACAGGATCTACATGTACACGACCGCCGGGGATGAGGTGCTGCCCGAGTTCGCGGCGTACCTCGAGGATGCGTCGTCGTATCAGGATTTCATCGAGGCGATCTACCGTGATGAGAACCGCAAGTTCTCGCTTTTGTGGGCCGAATGCGCGAAGTTCAAGCGCCGCAATTGGCTTCAATTCTTCGAGCCGAAAATGCTCGTCGAGAACGTGCGCATGAAGACCGACGGCGTCCCAATCCAGTTCGGTAGCGGCGTCATGCTGGCGCCGACGGGCAGCCGTGACAACATCGCGAAGGTCTACGTGTTCGCGAGCAAGGCCTTCAACGCGAACGCTGCCGAGTTCGTCACGTCCATTGGCGGCACGTTCACGCTGCTCGACCACGAGTTCTGCGGGATCTATGGGCTCTACAAGTACCGTGGTAGCGTCATCCTCGAGGAGTGGCAGGTCGAGCACGAGCCCGTGAAGGTCGACCCCGACGCGCTTCAGTGATATATAATCGCGAAGGTATTTTGCGAAACGACCCCGGGGGACCACGTGACGAAGAAAAAGAAGAAGATGACGAAAGCGCAGGCCGCAGCCGCGCGCAGGGACGATTACACGAAGAAGGCCCGTACCACCACGGCCGTGAAGGACGAAGGGCCGAAAGACAAGAACACCCTGTTCACGATCGTGGTTCCGCTTGTGTCAATCGCCGTCATCGTCTTGTTCAGCATTCTGTTCACGGTTGTTCCCGGGATGTTCATCCAGTAAGGCCGCCTTGCATGGTGCGTGATTCCGAGCTCGGGGGCGAAAGCCGGGAGGAGCCTGTGTACGACAAGGTGACGCAGGCTTCGATGAACGGGATCTACGTCAAGGCGCAGGAACTCGATCGCGGGCACAACACCGTGTCGGCGCCGTCGGCGGCGCCTCCCGGTGCCGGAGCCGATGCGTCCACCCATGCGCCGAGCTCGGACGGGTCGGCATATGCGCTTGGCGAAGATGCGTCCACCCACGCGAGCACGCACGCATCTGACTCGGATGCGTCCACCCATGCGTCGGACAGGTGATGTGAATGGCCGATTTCTCTCGCGACTACCGGATAGCGTACGATGTCGGGCGCAAGTCGTGCACCATGGCGTTTCGCTGCTTCGACACGCCGAATTCAGTTACGGTCTATGGAGGCGATTTCGACGGTTACGCAGTCGAGGACGTGCTGCTAGACGTGCGTCGACTCTGCCTCGAATTGCACATGCTCTGGTCGTTTTCCCTTGCGGAAAGCGACATCTCGCGAATCAACGCCCGAACATGTGAGCCGGTGCCCGTCGACGCCAGGACCGCGCGCCTGCTCCAGGAGATGAAGTCGTTCCACGAGCGCGAGCCGCTCTTCGACTTCACGATTGGGTCTGCGAGTTTCATTTGGAAGCATTTCGATCGCGTTCCCGATGAGCTCGCGATCGAGGAGGCTCTTTCCCATGTCAGTGCGGACAAGGTCAGCGTCGTCCTAGAGTCCGACGCGGCCGGCGGGGGGCTTGTGCCCGCCGTCGTCAAATCCGACCCGCTCACGCGTGTCGATGTCGGCGGAGCCGCTAAAGGGTTTGCCGCAGATCTGGTTGTCGCGCGTCTGCGGGAGGCGGGTATCGAGAGCGCCGATGTCGACCTAGGCGGAAACTTGTTCCTTATGGGCAAGCATCCCGCCGGGCGCCCGTGGCGGCTTTCCGTGCGCATCCCCGAGGGAATCGAAGCCGACCGAATCGTTGTCGAAGTCGAGGACGTTTCTGCAGTTACGAGCGGAAGCTACGAGCGCTTCGTCGAAGTCGGCGGTAAGCGCTACCAGCATATCGTGGACCCCGCCACCGGACGACCGTCGACGAGCGACATCGTGTCGGCGACCGTGATTGCAAAAAGCTCGCTGCAGGCTGACATGCTGGCGACGACGCTGCTGATGTCCGGATCGAGCGGATACGCAGGCATGCTTGCGCGCCATCCCGAATGCGAGTTCATCGCAATCCTGCAGGATGGGACGATCCTGCGTTCTGCGTAAGGGCCAATCCGTCCCCTTCTCGCCCCGCCGGGCACCGCTTCCCGAGCCTTTCGAGGGCTGCGACGAGCAGAGGCGCGGCGCTTGGGCCCGCGCTGTCCGAGCCGCGCAGCGGCGAGTTCGCGGGCCTGCCGCGGCGAGGCGAGGAGCGGTTAGCCCGAGGGCTCGGGAAGCGGTGCCCGGCGGGGCGAGAAGGGGGGCGGGTTACATGACGGGCTTGCGTATGTCGGGGATGCATTCTACGAGCCGTGCGATGTTCGGGTTCTCGTTTTCCCGCAGATGGACGAGTGCGACGTCGATGGTGAAGTCGTCCGCGTTGATTTCCACGAACTCGTGATGCTGCTGGGGTATTGCCGTCAGCAGCATGCTACCGATAAATATGCCCCCGGTTTTGGCGAGCGTCGGCAGCAGCGTGTCGATGTGGTCGAGGTACACCACATCGCGGGGCGTAAGCCCATGGCGGGCGAACAGCGTGAGGATATGATGGGGCCGGTTCACGGGGATGTTGTTCAAGACCAGCTTTTGCTTCGCAAGATCGTCGAGGTCTATTGATGTTCGCTTGGCAAGCGGGTGATCGGTTTGCATGAACGCGTAGAGCGGAATGGTCGCCACCGTGTTGCGTATCACGTCGTCCCCATAGTCGTCCGTCGTTATCGTGAGCGCCACGTCGATGGCGCCCTTGTGCAAATGCTTGTAGATCTGCGTCGTCTGGGCGGTGATGGTGGACACGCGCACGTCGGGATGGCGCTTCGAGAACGCTTCGAGCAGCGGGTAGCCGTAATAAGCGGTCGTGCCGTAGTAGACCATCCCGAGCCGCAGGTCGCTCTCGTCGTCCTCGTCGATGGCCGCGACGTCGGCGAGCAGCGTGTCGTAGCTTCCGACGATTTTCTCGAACCCCTTTACCGCGACGGCTCCGCACCGTGTGAGCTCGACGGTGCGATTCGAACGTCTGAACAGCTTGACGCCGAGCGCCTCCTCGACCGCGCCGACATGGCGCGTCAGCGTCGATTGCGAAATATACAGCTCCGAGGCGGCGGTGGTGAAATTCAAATGCTCGGCGAGTACGAGAACTTCGCGCATGTGGGAAACGTCCATCGCTGCTCCTTCATCGGGTGGCATCTATTATCCTCCCGACAGGCGACGCCGATGGGCGCGGCGCTTCCCGCCTTCCTATTTTCTCCCGTATTCGCGGACGGTGTCGTACATCGCCTCCAGGTTCTCGCGCTTGACGACCTGGATAGACGCATTCGTCTCCCAAATGAAGCCACCACCGGGAGCCCCGATGTCGATCTGGCGTTTCACCTCGTCGACTACCTGCTGCTTCGTCCCGTATTCGAGCAAGTAGATGGGGAAGTTCGCCGTGATGCAGCTCTCTTTGCCCACCGTGTCCTTCGCATGCTGGAGGTCGACGTTCTCGAAGTGCACGACGCACTTGCCCGCAGGCAGGCCGACCATCTGCTCGAGGCGCGTCTCGTATGCCCCCTCCGTGTAGATGACGGGCGTGACGCCCATGTCGACGAGCGCGTTGATCACCTTCAGGAACGGGGTCCAGTAGTACTTCTCGAATTGCTCGGGGTTCATGAACCCGTCCATGCCCTTGTGCATCCAGAACATGACACGTTTGACGGGCATGTCGACGAAGCGGAAATACTGGAGGTTCCTAATCTGCAGGTCGGCGAAGAAGTTCACCGCGCGTTCGACGTTTTCCTCCTGGAACATCAGGTCTTCGAACGTGTCGATGGTGTGGCGGAAATAGTTCGAGAGCGTGTCGTAGGGAACCATGCCCACGCCGGTCATGAGCGGCGGGAATCCCATGCCGAACAGCGTTCCTTGGGTCTTCTTGATGGCGGCCTGGCATTCTGCGCTTACTTTGGAAATCTCGATCAGCTTCTCGTAGGCGGCGACTGCATCGGGGTTGAACAGCGAGTTGGCCATCTGCCCGAAGTACATGTAGCCAGTCGGGGCGGGGTTGAGGACCTTGCCGAGTCCGGCAAGGCCCGGAAATGCGCGCGGGATGTATTTGTGGAGCATGAAACCTGTGAAGTCGCTGAACAGCTCGTCGTATTCGTCTTCAGCCATCAGCTCGGGCTCGAGCACCTGGTACACGCACTCGTCGGGGACCTTGGTCCCGGGGCGTCCCGGCCAGTCGAGGACGGCCGTCTCGGCGATTTCCTCGACCTTGCCGCTCACCATGTTGGCGAGTTGCGCATCGGGCTGGAAGTCGCGGTGGAACGCGATGATGGCTTCCGACGCCTTCTCGAAATCGTACATGGAATCGCGGTAAGTGACCGCGCCGCCGCTCAGCACGAACGGGGTCGACCCGTACTGGCACCATATGGGGATGCGGTCTGCCTCCTCATGGCGAATCGCCTGGCCGGTGATGTGCATGCGCTCTGCGAACTTTTCCTGGGACATCGCGGTTGCTCCTTTGCTCTCGCCTCATCGTCCAATGAGATTGTACGGTGGCATGTGCGCAGGCGGTGATGCAGGTCTTGAGTCGGATGATGCAACTCGTGCGTTGCTTATAATGGAGCCATGGCGCGTTGCAAAGGCATATTGTTCGACAACGACGGAACCCTCGTCGACACGCACGATCTCCTGCTCGTGAGTTTCAGGCATTGCACGGAGCAGGTCCTCGGGCGCACGTATCCCGACGACGTGCTGCTGCATGGCGTCGGCACGCCCCTCGCCGAGCAGATGTGGGATTTCACGGACGACCCCGAGACGCAGCAAGAACTGCTGCGCGTCTATCGCGAGTACAACCACAAGATACACGACGAGATGATCAAGGCGTTTCCCGACGTGCCGGACGGGTTGGCCGCATTGCGCGAACGCGGGCATGCGCTCGGCGTCGTCACCGCCAAGATGCGCTGGCTCGCTTGGCGCGGCCTCGAGATAACGAACCTCGCCCCGTATTTCTCGTGCTGCATCGGCGCGGACGACTGCGAGCTGCACAAACCTCACCCCGACCCGATCATCATGGGCTGCGAGCGCCTCGGCCTCGATCCGGGCGCGTGCCTGTACGTGGGGGACAGCCCCTACGATATCCAGGCGGGAAATGCGGCAGGCTGTATGACGGCTGCCGTGTTGTGGGGGATGTTCGGCGAAGGCGTGTTGCGCGACCAGAAGCCGACGTTTGTCTGCAACGACTTCGACGAGTTGGTCGAGGCGGTGGATTCCATCTCCGATTAGCGCCCATGCGTTGAGCGCGGAAAGTGGGGCGCCCCGCTCGCCCTCTTCCGTTTTCGTCGCCTTGCATGATGGACATCCCGTGATGCGCTCTTGAAAAAAACGAACAAATGAACGATAATCACAGCAATCAAATCGTTCGGTAAATCGAAGCAGAAACGTAGCAGCCATGGATATCAGCTTGAAGAAACTCAATCGTGCGGAGCTTTTGCAACTGCTCGCCCAGACTTCCGAGGACAAGGATGCCCTGGTCGCCGAGAACGCGGAACTGCGCGAGGAGCTGAAGCACCGTCTGCCTTTATCGAAGACGGCGAACAGGGTCGGCTCCATCGCGGAAGCCGCGCTGGAGGTCAACGGCTTTTTCGAGTCGGCGCAGAATGCCGCCAACGACTACCTCCGCGAGATCAAGCGCCTGCGCGATCAGGCGGCCCGCCAGCAGCTTGACGGGGCGCAGTCCGCTCCTTCCACGCGCGAGGCTCAACAGGCGGCGAACGCCATCATCGCGCGCGCCAACGCGCAGGCGCAGGCGATTCTCGCGGATGCGCGCGAGCAGTCGAACCGCATCATCGACGACGCCAACGCCCAGGCAAACGCAATCGTGGCGCGGGCGAACCGCCATGCCGACGCCTACGTCGAATCGGCCCGGTCGCAAGTCGGCGCGAGGTCGGCCGAGAAGCAGCCCGCGGGTGGCGCGTCTCGTCGCGGTTATCATGCGAAGCAGCGCGTGGGAGGCGGTGCGCGGCGATGACTCCCGACGACATGCGAGCTTCGGCTCTCGGCGGCACGCGGGCTGCGATTCCCGGCGACGCGCGAGCAACGATTCCGGGCGACGCGCGAACTAAGGCTCCTGCCGCTGCACGCTCTCAAGCAGGTGCAAGACGGTCGAATGACCTGGCTGCCATAGCGCGCGCGGCGCAGATTGCGCGCGTGCGGGCCCGGTACGGTTTCACGACGGCCGATTACCGGCGCGAGCTTCGCCGAACGATGCGCGTGCGCGCGGTGCGGAGATTTTTCCTCACGCTGCTCTTTTTCATAATC
This sequence comes from uncultured Eggerthellaceae bacterium, assembly GCA_946626265.1. GTDB lineage: Bacteria > Actinomycetota > Coriobacteriia > Coriobacteriales > Eggerthellaceae > UBA9715. The sequence continues at coordinate 7,836 of CAMOUE010000070.1, forward strand.
GCACTCGTCGCCGCCTACGTGGCGCTTCGCTCGGCAGGCATCGTCAACTCCCTCCTCTAGGCCGCCGTCCCGCGTGCATTCGTTTTACAATAGCGAAGACGAAGCGCGTCAAGCTGGCGCGTATGGCACGGAGACGAGAAGGGGGAATCCATGTCTGAGGAGAAGTGGGTTTGCACGGCTTGCCCCGGATGGGGCGATCACGAGTTCTGCGCGATCAAGACCGTCGTGAAGGACGGCGAGATCGTGCGCACGGAAGCCGTCGACTACACGGGCGCCGAGGCGGGCGAGGGGCATTGCTGCCAGAAGGGCATCGCGTCCTGGCGCCAAGTCTATGCGGAGGACCGCCTGCTCTATCCGCTCAAGCGCGCCGGCGAGCGCGGCGAGGGCAAGTGGGAGCGCATATCGTGGGACCAGGCGTTCGAGGAAATCGGCGCGAAGCTGCTCGAGTTGCGCGAGAAGCACGGTCCCGAGACCGTCGCGTTTTGGAACATCACGACCTCGCTTCCGCCTTCGCAGGGCCTCGACACGCTGCTCGGCAACCGCCTGTGCGGCCTATGGGGAGGCACCGATCCGCTGAACGCATACGGCCTCGACAACGGTCCGTACTACGCGTCGTATTTTGACTTGGGCGATTTCTACAAGTACATGATGATCGACCCCGTCAAGTTCGATGGCACGACCTACCTCATCATCTGGGGCGGCAATCCCGTCGAGAATCAGCAGCGCGTGGCGAAGCATATCGTCGAGGCGAAGTCGCGCGGCGCGAAGATCGTCGACGTGGGACTGCTGTTCGACGCGTCGGCCGGTTACGCCGACTGGTTCATCCCGGTCAAGCCTGGCAGCGATGCGGCGCTTGCGCTCTGCATGGCACGCCAGATCGTCGAACGCGAGGAATACGATCGCGCGTTCATGACGAAGTACACGGTCGCCCCGCTGCTCGTCGACGTCGAGACCGGCAAGTTCGTCGAGAACGAGGGCTGGTTCTATTACTGGGACGAAGAAACCGCGCAGATGAAACCGACCGCCCAGGGCGCCGAGGAATACGAGGGAACACCGGCCTTCGAAGGCGCCTACGAGCTGGACGGGCGCACGTACAAGCCTGCTTTCCAGATGCTGAAGGACCACTTGGCCACGTACACGCCCGAGTACCAGGAAACCATCACGGGCGTGCCTGCTGCCGATGCGGTCAAGCTCGGCGAGGAGTACTCGGCCCATCGCCCCGCATTCATCGTGGGCGCGCTCGGCATCCGCTACCAGAACCAGGGCGATGCATACCGTGCTTTCTACCTGCTCGGCATGCTCACGGGTAACCTGGGACATCCGAACGGCGGCGTGACCAGTGAAATCCAACCGTGCGGTTGGCCGCTCGGTTTCAACAACCCGTCCATCATCTATCCGAACGGCAAGGATGCCGACAAGACCGTGTTCGTGAAGAACGGCGACTTCTTCGAAGACGCCAAGCAGGGCAAGTACAAGGCCTTCATCAAGGTCGCGGGCAACCCCGTGCACAACTGCCCGAACCGCAGCCGCTGGATCGAGGACACGTTCCCCAACATGGAGCTCGTCGTCGACGTGGACGTGTGGATGACCGACACGGGCGAGTACTCCGACTACGTGCTGCCCGCCGCGATGCCGTTCGAGCGCGAGGAGCTCATCGCCGCTGCGCAGTACAACCACGTGGTACTGCAGCAGCCGGCCGTCGAGCCGCGCGGCGAATGCAAGGACCCGTCGTTCATCTACGGCGGCATCGCCGAAAGCATCGGGCTGGGCGAGTACTTCAAGAAGGAAGACGGCACGCCCATGATGGCGGCCGACTGGATCCGCATGCGTCTGAACTCGCCGCAGCCGTTCTTGGCCAACATCGACCCGCCGCTGACCTACGAGCGGCTGGCCGAGGAGAAGATCATCCGCGCGGCCGTGCCGCCCATCCCGTGGGATCCGTTCTTCGGCATGAAGTTCCCCACGCAGACGGGGCACATGGAGTTCTACTC
>CAMOUE010000071.1 GCA_946626265.1 uncultured Eggerthellaceae bacterium
CTCCCCGCGCTCGGCGAAGGAGTCGATGCAGCGGCGGTTGTCCTCCTTCAGCGAGTCTCGCGTGCACCCCGAATCGTCCAGCCTGCCCTCGATGTCGGAGCCGTGCGAGATGATCTCCTCGTAATGCGCGTCGATGTAGGCGTCCGACATGGCCAGGCAGACGAAGTCGATGGAGCGCAGGTAATCCCCGCTGAAGTCTGCGCGCCATTCGGGCGGGATGTAGCAGCCCTCGACGATGAGGTTCTGCCCGTTCTCCACGGCCGTCTTCACCATCTCGCGCACGATGGGCCAGAGGTAGTCCGTGAGCTCATCGTCGTCTTCGGGCGTGAGGTCGGTGTTGCCGCTCCGGATGAGCCCCATCTTCAGGTGGTCGATGGAGAGGTAGGGGTAGCCGTACTCCTCGAGCATGCGCTGCGCCAGGAGGGTCTTGCCGGCGTGCGATGCGCCGGCTATCAGGATGACCATAGCCTCGCCCCCAGCTCCCTCTTCGCCTTCTCGAGGTCGCTGCACGTGAGGATCGGGATGAGGGCGTTGATCTCCTCGATCTCCCTGTCCCACCACCTGAAGGCCAGGAGCAGGTCGACGAGCTCGTCGTCGAAGCGCTTCCTCAAGACTTTGGCGGGATTGCCGACGACAATGGTGTAGGGTCCAACGTCGCTTCCCACTACGCTGTTGGCCCCGATTATCGCGCCGCCGCCCATGCGTCTCTCTGTCGCAGCGAAATCGGCGCATTACTTCGACGGCGTCACGTTCGAGTCGGAATGGCCGATGCCCGACGCGCCGCCCATATCGAGTGCCTGCGTCTCGAGGAACTGCGCGCTTTCAATCTCTTCCTTGATGTCGGCAAGCTCGCGTACACGATCTGCGAGATTTTGGCGCGTCTGGTCGACCTTGAGCTCGTCGTTGTGCGCATAGTATGCATCGCATCCGAAATGCGAGATAAACCGGCTCGTCACCGTGCGTGTGCTCATCTCGGCCAAAAACACGAGCATCTCGCGCCCGGAGGCGAAGCACTCCTCGACGAACTCAATCCCATTAGCCATCTTCCTCCGCGCGTCTTCGACGAGCGGATTGATGGCGTCGACCTCGACGCGGTACGCGCCGTTGACGACTTCGAACGCCGCAGGGCCTTCGGAAACCTGGGCGACCGCGCATGCACCGGCAATGTCGCGCATCTTTCGGATGAACAAGTTCTCGCCGCGCACGAACGACTGCTTCGCCGTGCCCGATGCGACCTTGCGCCCCAGTTCCTCCTCGCGATTGCGTAGCGGAGCTACCACAGTGTCCTCCACCGCTGCGCCGCCGAGCAGTTTAGGCTTTGCTTGCCTGAGCTCGTCGCGCAACGAGAGCACGAGCTGCTCTTGGTCGAGCGCTTTCGAGCATTGAGCCGACACGGCGTCAAGGATGATTCCGAGCAATGCCACCCGCTCGTCGAACATCGCGTTCTTCGCACGCTCGATCACCTCGCGGCTTGCGCTGCCTTCCAGGATCTTCGCGATCTGGTAATCGGAGCGATACTTCTCGAAGAGGCTATAGTACACCGCGAACTTGTCGGCGATGTCGTCATCGCGTATGAACTGCGCGAACAATTCGAAGTCACACGGCTCGCCGATTTCCTCATAGAGTGAGATGACGCTCGCGAGGTCCTCCCAGCCGCGTGCCGTGACGAAGCTCTTGCCTCCACCCGGCTTGGACTCGACCTTGTAGAAGCAATCGGGCTTGGCCTCGAGGAATGTGGTAACGGCTGGGTGGAGGCCCTTCTCGGCGGCGTAGCGTCGCCACGCGGGATAGTCGGGCTCGACGTCGAGTTCGCGCAGTCGGTCGAGCGTGACGACGTCGAACTCGTGCACGGACTTGTTGTACTCGGGCGGGTTGCCAGCGCACACGATGATCCAGTCCTCGGGCACGCGATGGCGCCCGAACGTCTTGAACTGCAGGAACTGCAGCATCGAGGGGTACAGCGTTTCGGATACGCAGTTGATCTCGTCGAGGAACAGGATGCCGCGGCGCTCGCCCGATGCCTCCATGTAGTCGTAGATGGCGCCCACGATCTCGCTCATCGTGTATTCCGAGGCGTCGTACTCGAAGCCCTCGAACTCGCGGCGGACGATCTGCGGCAAACCAAGTGCGCTCTGGCGGGTGTGGTGCGTCATCGAGTACGACACGACCCCGATTTCGAGTTCCTGGGCTATCTGCTCGATGATAGCCGTTTTGCCGATGCCCGGCGCGCCAACAAGGAACATCGGGCGCTGCCTCACGGGCTCGATCACGTACATGCCGGCGTCATCGCGACGCAAGTACGCCTTCACTGTGCTTTTGATCTGCTGTTTCGCTGTCGCGATATCCATTGTTCTCTCCAATCCGCCGCCTTGCCCAGCGGCTCGAACCTAAAACTATCGGGTGAGTCGATGTTCTGATCCCAGCTCGTTTATCCGCTCTTGAAACGATTGATGCCTTCTTCGTCTATCAGCACGCGCATGGCCCACGGAGGCACGGCGGGAATCTGATTGTCGCCCTCGTCCACGAACACGAACGCTGCATCGTAGTCGGGCGGGCGCTCGGGAAACCGCCCCAAACCGTCCGTGAAGTAGATGAGGCCCTTCATGTCGGGCAGCTCGCCTGTTTCCACGAGTTGGTTCACGTAGGCGAACGCCGGACGGAAATCGGTGCCGCCCATGCCGCGCACGACGAAATCGGCCATGAACCGGTCGACGTCTCGCAGGTCAGTTATCTTGAGGTCGGACTGCACGCGCGCATCGCATTGGACGACATGTATGTTTATGCCATGCGCGTAGTCTTCTTGCTGCTTCATGATGTTGAAGGTGTGCTCGACGAACTTGCGCACAAGCTCGCCCTTGCACGATTCGGACGTGTCGATGCAGATGACGAAGTCGCGGATGCGGTGCGTTTCCTTGTACTCGAGCGGCTCGATGAGCGGCATGTTGCCGTACAGCTTCAGGCCGTAGGTGTAGAACACGTAGTCGAACTCATCGTCGTTTATCTTCATTTCCTCGGAAAGCATCGAGAACTTCCGGAGGAAATCGGCGTAGTCGTACTTCTTGCGGTTCGCGGCTGCGAGGGTCTTCATGAAGCCACCCGCGTCATAGCCCCAATCCTTCGAGAACGTCTCAAGGTCCATCTCGACCTGCTTGGCGATCTCCTCCCAGGAACGCTCCTCTTGCGACTCCTCGTCCTCGACGCCTCTTTCCCCATCGTCGTCCTCGGATCTGCCGCTCCAGTCGCCCTCGCCGGCATCTTGGGCGCCTTCGGAATCTTCCCCGTCGTCGCCTGCGTCGTCTGCTTCTTCCGACGAACCCGTCGCTTCCTGGTCGTCGGATTCAAGCGAGTACTCGCTTTCTTGTCCCTCCTCCGATTCGTTCGCCACGGACGCATCCCAGACGTCCTGCTCTTGCATGTCGGCTTCTGACGCCTCGCCGTCGGGCATCATGTCCCTGCCGTCGGACAGGTCGCGTTCGTCCTCGCTTTCCGAAGACTCTTTCGGACCTTCGGAGACGCCCGACAACGGCGTAGACTGAAACGCCGGCCACGCCTCGTGGCTGTCACGCTCGAACAAAGCCTTGTACTCGTTCAAGCGCGCACCAGTCACGATGCCCTCGCCTCCGCTCGCAGCCGCACGAAGCGACCGCAAAAACAACCCGTAGAGTGCTCCGGGCATCAGCTTCCCGGCGCAGAGCCCCTTCAGCTCTTCGAGCGCCGCTTTGCGCTCGCCGTCGAGCGGACTGGCAAACCGCGTGCCGCACAACTCCATCGCCGCACTTTCTGCCAGCACGTCGCAGGCGAGCCACCACGCATCGGGCCGCCCACGCGTTAAGTCGTACGGATGCCGGAACAGGCAGTGCATCACGACGTGCAGATAGTCGCGCACCACCTCGTCAAATCCGAAGTCGAAACGTCCGATGACCGTGTACGGCTCGAAATAGACGTGCGTACCGTCTGTGTTGAGCGCGTAACGTCCCTGCGCCATGACAGGCCGTAAATCCATCTTCCAAACTGCTACGTCGAGGAAGCGGAACTTCATCATGAGCTGAACCCGGGCCTCTTCGACGATCTCGACCGCAATACGCCGGGCACGCCCGAACCGGTTCTCCGCTTGTTCGCTTTTGTCAGCCATAGCCATCTCGTTCCAAAGCATCATGCGGCGGTTTGAAAAGCTCCTCAACGCGCCGCCTTTCATCACAAGTCGTAATCGAACATGCTGCCCGAGAACCGCTCCCGCTTGGTCTCGAGCAAAAACGCCGACGTGGCGGCGTCGCGCAGCGCCCCGACGCGCTCGATGACGCCCTCGAGGTTGCCAGCGTTCACGAACCCGCGGTCGATGAGGTCGCCGAGCACCGTGCGGTCATCGTAGAGCGCGACGTCGACGCAGATATCCTCGATGTTGTTGCGCAGCACGCGCTCCATCATGGATCGGTTGCGGGGCGTGAGCATCACGGGGTCGTCGAGGCGGTCCAAAAGGAGTTTCGCCTGCGCGTAGGCACTGATGTTGCCCGACTTGCCCGGCACGTTGTAATCGCGCGCGTTCACGAGGCACAGATCGAGCTGCTCCATGATGCCCGGCACGTTCACCCAGCTTGCCCCGCCCAAGCCGAGCGCGATGCCGCGCACGGCGCCCGGCGTATCGGGGAAGAAAAAGTCGAAGGCCTTGCGTCCGGCGAGCAGATCGGCGAGCTCCACGCGGATATGGCGAATCCAACAGCGAGTTGAAAGCCCGTTCGTCCCGATCGTAGACAAGCGCGGGTTCAGCTCGAGGTACTCGATGCCGCGCGCGTTGCCGAATGCGTAATCCTCGATGCGCGTCACCTCGGCTGGGAACACCACACGCGGCTCTGAGCTGGTGAAAACGACGACGCTCGAGCTCGCGCCCTCCCTGCGGCAGAGCATCCCGCACGCCACGTAGAACACGTCGTTGCCCGGGGCAACCTCTATCTGCGCAAGGGACGGCATCTTGTTGCCATGGTGCGCACCGAAGGTGACGAGCGCGCGCTCGCCGAGTTCGGTCAGCGCGGCGGGCACGCGGAATTCCTCGAGGTTCGTGTCGAAGAACGCTTCCTCGCCGATCGATTCGATGGAATCGGGAAGCACGACGCGCTGCAGGTTCTTGCATACCCGAAACGCCGAGCGTCCGATCGAACGCACCGACTGCGCGACGCGCACGATGAGGATGTTGTCATGGTAGGCGAAGGCATGCTCGTCGATTGCGACGGCGCCGTCGAGGACGCTGTAACGCTCGAGCTCGCCATCGACGAGCTGCACCAGGTGGAAGCCGTCTTCCTGCTTGCGGTACAGCCCTCCCGCGCCATCGAGCAACAGGTCTTCGCAGCCTTCGGCTATGGTCAGCGTGCAACCCGGCCCCGAATGCACGACGCCGGTTCCCTTCGTCATCGACTTGCCGAGCCACTTGATGCTCGCGGGGATTTCGAGCGCGGGGATGGCCGATCCCTCGAACGCGGAATCGCCTATGATTTCAAGCCCGTCGTTCAACGTCGCGCCCTTAAGCGACGCGCACCCGTAAAATGCCTTCTCGTCGATAACGCGAAGCGAAGACGGCGCAGCGAAACACTCGATGCCCGTGCGCGAGAACGCGAACGGCCCGATCTCGGCGAGCGAATCGGGGAACTCCACGTCCCTGAGCTGCGCGAAACCGCAGCAGCTCTTCTTGGCCAGCTTCTTACATCCCTGCGCGATGGCAAGCGACTCGACCGGCCGCGCGAGGGCCAGCAGCTCGGAGCCATCCTTAGTATAGATGGCGGCGCCATCGGTGGTCATGAAGGGGTTGGCCGCGCTGATCTCGACCGACTCGAGGCACGTGTCCTGGAAGGCGCCGGGCTGAATGGAGCGCATCCCTTCGCCTATGACGAGCTTTCTCAACCGACCGCTTTCGAAGACGCCCCGAGTGATTTCCTCGGCCAAGCCGGGCAGGACGATCTCCTCGAGGCTCGGGCAACGCGCTATCCAATTCGACTGGAATTCCGCCACGCGGGGCGGCAAGACGAGCCGTTTCAACTTTGGGTTCAATCTGAACGCCCGTGTCCCGATCGCCTCAACGCTGTCAGGACAGACGATTTCCTCGACGACCTCGTTTTCCGAAAGAGCATCGGCGGCGATAGCCACCACGGGCATGCCGTCGATTTCTGAGGGAACCTCCAACGTTACGGAAGAGCTGGTGACGCCGACAACCTGCGTGATCTCGCCATCGAGCGGGGCATGGTACCACACGTCTCCCGATTCCGAAACGAATTCGACCTTTTCCAACGTGCTGCCGAACCCAAACTCACGGGCGTGCCTTCGTTGCGAGCTCCTGCGCTGCGCGCCGAGCCTCTCGAAGTTGGCCACCTGTTCGCTCGTCAGGGCAAATGCCGCGTTCTTGGCGGCCGATCCGCCTTCCGCTGCGCCCCATATCAAATCAGAGTAATTGACGCCGCCCGGACTCGGGACTTGCCCTCCGTCGGCCATGCGTTCCCTTTGAACGCCCGCGACGTCGAAGGCGCGCCTCGGCTCGATCTCATCCGCGAACAGCACGCAGTATCGCAGCCCCTTCTGCGTGACGAGCAAAGTGGCGGCGGCCGAGTCGTCGACGCCCTGGCCGTAGATCTTGCAGTCGAGCAATCCCCGCTCGATCATCTCCTGATACATGGGATTGCCCTCGACTCGCGAGACGAGCATATGCGTCCCCTCGCGGCCGCCCGCCGCACGTTGCGAGGTCTGCCTGAGCGACATGTTGTAGAGCATGAGCTCCTGGTCTTCGCCGAGATGGCCTTCCGCGAGGATCTCGGCGTCGAAACTTTTGTTACCACCGAGGTCTTTCAACCTAAACCTCCCGAACCCGTTCGCGGAACTGCCTCATCTCGACCTCATCGCCCTCCTCGATGACCTTCGTGAGGGCATCGAGGAGCTCTTCCTTCTTGGATGGAATCAGCGCCGCAAAGCCGATCGGGATCGACGAATGCCGCGCCGTGAATAGGGTGTCAACGTCGAGATGGCGGACGAACTCGCGCATTTCCTCGTAGCGTTCTATCTCGCCTGCCTCGATGAACTCGCCACGATCGACTGCGTGTTTGATTGGCGGGAACATTTTCGTGTAAGGATCGAAGGTCAGCGTCATCGACACGGCGCCCACGATGTCGGGCTCTGCGAAGTTGCAGAACTCGGCGGTCTTGATGGCGTGGTCGAAACCGTAACCGTGCCCGCCCAGCCCGAACATCACCGTGCAAGCCCAATCGATGCCCGATTCCTTGAGCTTGCTGCCCGCCTCGTAGAGTTCAGCCGAATCGTAGCCCTTGCGCATAAACTCGAGCAGGTGGTCGTCGGCACTTTCGACACCGAAGAACAGCCGGTCGTAGCCCGCATCGTGCAGGCTGCGCAACTGCTCGACCGACTTGTCGCGCAGGTCGCTGATACGCCCGTAGCTGCCGATGGTCTCCAGGTTCGGCAGGTGCGCGTACACCAGCTCGGAGATTTCCATGAGCTCGTCGTAGCTCAGATGCAATGCGTTCGATCCTTGAAGGAACACACGTTTGACCGGCATAACCTTGTCGCAGAGGGCGACGTACCTCAAGTAGAACTCGACCTCGTCGATTGGCACCTTGCCATACTGCACGTTCTTGAAGAACGTGCAGAACCGGCAGGCGTTATGCGAGCAGCCGGTCGTGACTTGCAGGAACTGCGTGTCGTCGCGCCACTCGTACGACGGCGAGTTCACGGGGCTCGCGAACCGCGGGCCGTACTTGAACGATTTCGGCAAAGTCGGGACGGAAGAGTTGGAGTTGCTCGGCATGCTCGGCTCCTTACCGTTTCAAGTTGTCAAATCCAGAGAAGATGCTGGTCGTTCGCGGTGTTTGTTATCCTTGCTTCCTACACGATACAATATCTGAGTTTATGGGTGGAATTGTCGCATTTGTTGTAGTATTTAAACTAAAAGTTAATACTATGAATCGAGGTGCCATGTACGACAAGCGGCTCGACGCAGTCATCACGACAGCTAAGTTGGGCAGTTTCAGCAAGGCGGCTAAGGAAATGGGCTATTCGATCCCCGCGCTCATCAAGCAGGTTAACGGGTTCGAGAGCCAGACGGGTGTCACCGTTTTCGAGCGATCGAACAAGGGCATTGAGCTCACCCCGAGCGGACGTGCGTTCATCGAAGACGCCAAAGACATCATCGCCCGCTGCAACCAGGCCATCGAGAAAGCGCATCGCAACCAAGCTCAAGCCGCCAACCTGGTCAGGGTTGGCATTTCGCTTTACCAATCAGGCCAGCCTATTCTCGAACTGTGCCAAAAGCTGTTCGTCAACGGCACCGATCTCAGCATTCAGTTCATCCCAGTTGCCGACACCTACGAGTCGTACAAGCACATGATTGAGCACTTCGGCGAAGACGTCGACGTGCTCACGAGCACCCGCATGCCCGAAGAGGACGAACGTAACTGCAACCTCGAGATTTTGGGCAACCCCTTCATCTGCTTGATGGTCCCCTTCAATGACGAGCTCGCCAAATACGACACGGTCAACGTCTCCGACCTTTCAGGCCGGCGCATCCACGTGCCCGCGCGGGGCAACACCTACATCGATTCCGCGCGCGCGGAAATTGCAGAAGGCGCACATGGCGTCGAGTTCGTCGAGTTCCCCTTCTATACCATGGAGGTGTTCGACGCATGTGCGAACCAAGGCGACATCCTGCTGAGTAAGGAAATCTGGCGCGATGTGTACCCGCTGCTCAAAACCGTGAACGTGATCTGGAGCAGGACGATCCCCTACTGCTTGTACTACACCAAGAACCCCCGTCCCGCCGTCATGCGGTTCGTGGAAGACGTCAGGGCTCTCATCGAGCAATAGCCGCTTGCCGAGCGAAAGATGGATTCGCTTCACATTGAACGAGCTGAGTTGGTTCTGTAATCTGAGAGAGCTTGTCTGCTTGGACGCGCCGGGTGCGAAACTGGATGGCATCGATACTCCTCGCCAATCTGAACGATGCAGTCGTCAAGACGCGACCCGAGGTTTTCCATCATGTAATTCTTCGCGATATAGACCCGGAGCCGAGCTGCGTCACCGTCACGAAAGGTTCGGGGGTACTGTTCTACGTTGCCGTAGGACTTGCCATCATCGCCGCCTATCACCGCAGGCAATGGCCTCATGAGCATGAGATTGCCCGAGAACATGTTAATGCGCACAAGCGGCTCGCCATCGGGCGCGAGCTCGGCATCTCCTGTCAGGATTTTCAGAACGTTGTCGTACGAGACGATGGGGACGCCGCTCCTGTTGACAATGAGCCCGACGGCGTCGACGAGAGCCGTTTTCGAAGCGTTTGCGCAGGGCCCTTGCGGGGTTGCCGACGACTATGGTGTAGGGGCCGACGTCGCTTGCCACTACGCTGTTGGCCCCGATTATCGCGCCGTCGCCGATGCGGACGCCCGGCATGACGACCGCGTTCTGGCCTATCCAGACGTCGTTGCCGATGACCGTGTCGCCCTTGAGCGGCATGTCCTCCGGCGAAGGTGCGTCCATGTCCCAGCCCTCGAGCGTGTAGAAAGGGAACGTGGAGACGGCGTTCATCTGGTGGTTAGCGCCGTTCATCACGAACTCGACGCCCGCGGCTATCTGGCAGAACTTGCCTATGACTAGCCTGTCGCCGTTCCACTCGTAGAGGTGGGTCACGTGGCTCTCGAACTCGGAGTCCGCGATGTAG
>CAMOUE010000072.1 GCA_946626265.1 uncultured Eggerthellaceae bacterium
GTGCTCGTGGTGATCGCGATCCTGGCGATCATGGTGTTCAGGCCACGGCTGCAAGAGCTCTGGGACGCGATAGCCCAGGGCATAAACGGACTGTAGGGAAACACGTCCGGGCGAAGGCGGGCGCCGGCGCGCCTCGCGGGGCTTCCGCGGCGGGGCCGTTTGCCCGGGCGGCGCCGGAAAGCGGGCAGTCGACGGTCGAGTTCGCCGTCGTCACGGTCGCGTTTCTCGCGGTGACCGTCGCGCTGTCCGCGCTCTGGCACTTGCTGGCCGACGGGGTCTTCGTCGAGCACGCGCTCGCCGTGGCGTCCCACCACATACAAGCGGTCGCGCCGACGACCGTAACGGACATTTTCCTGTACTGACCGGCATCTGGTTTCTCAAGCAAGCGAAGGGGGTGCTTTGCGGTGCTATCGGACATGAAAGGCGACGAGAGGGGGCAAGCGACGGTCGAGGCGGCGGTTTCCATACCGATCGTCTTCGTGCTCATGCTTTTGCTCATCCAACCGGGCATCGTGCTCTACGACCGTATCGTGATGGGGAACGCGGCCGCCGAAGCCTGCAGGTTGCTTGCCACGAAAAGTGACGCGTTCGGCTCCATGGAGGGCGGATGCGAGGCGTTCGTCAGGCACAGGCTCGCCGCGGTTCCGCCGCACGACTGCTTTCACGTTCACGACGGCGGTTGCACGTGGGACATAGCGATGGCGGGCGACGAGGCCTCGGATTCGGTGTCGGTGAGCATCGGCAACGAGCTGAGGCCCTTGCCCCTGTTCGACGCTGCGTCGACGCTGCTCGGAATGACGAACGCCTCGGGCAACCTCGAGATACGGGAGACGGTGAGCATGCAGACGCAGCCAAGCTGGGTCTCGTCGTCCGAAATCGGGCTTGCGCCGTCGGAGTGGATTGGGGCGTGGTCGTCATGATCTGGTCGAGGTCGAAAGGGCCCGGCGCGCGTCTCGGGTCGCGACCAGGCGCCCGTCGCGCGCGGCCGGGCGACGTTTTCCGGGACGAGCAGGGGTTCACGACGACGAGCATGGTGCTCTCGCTGCTCATAACGCTCGCCTTGGTGTTCACTGCGGCGCAGGTCTACCGGGTGAATTCCGCTTCGGCTGCAGTTCAGGACGTGGCCGACGCATGCGCCCTCGCGGCGGAGAACCAGGTTGCCGAATTCATGCTGATCGCGCGGTTCTGCGATGCGGTCGTTTTGTCCCTCTCGCTCACGGGGCTGGCCGCGATGGGGCTCGGCCTCGCGGCGCTCTGCACCCCGCCGACGGCTCCCCTTTCCGAGGGGCTCATCGACGCGGGCAGGAGGATCCTCGAGACGAGGAGCTCTTTCTCGAACAAGGCGACCGACGTGCTGAACAAGTACCAGAAGGCGCTGCCGTTCTTCGCCGCGGCGGCCGCGGCCGGCGTAGCCTCGGCAAACGACGAAGGTTCGGCAGGGTCGCGCTACCTTGGCGCCGCGGTGCTCGTTCCCGCGCAGGCCGACGAAATGAAGATAGACGTCGACGACGGGTCCGACGAGCTGATCGAGGACATCGACGAGCGCTCGGACGAGATACGCGAAAACGCCAAGCGCGCCGAGGAGGCTGCGCAGGAGGCGAACCGCTCGAAGGAGCGCGCCTTCATGCGCGATTGCGGGGACAATCCCTCGTACTGCATGTACGAGCGCGCTGCGAGCCTCGCCGGCCTCGGCGGTTCGGAGAACCCGCTCTACACGAGCGTCGACGCCTGGTCGTTCGGGGTCGCCCTGCAGCGCGCACGGCATTACTACGCCATGCGCCTGTACTACGAGGGGCCGGAGGACTATTCGGTGGAAGAGCAGCAACGCTCGTCGTTGCGCGAACGGTTCTACCGCTATGCCGTCGACGAGCTGTCGAGCGGGTACGTCTACGAGGACGAGAAGACGTTCGACGCGTATTTCCCCCACCTTCCCTCGAACACGCGCGAGATGCGCTTCACCTCCCTGTACACCGACGGCGACTACCCGATCACCGAGGACGAGGAAGGAGTTCTCACGATGCATGGATGGACGGGCTGCCCTGTCGTTGCCGAGCTTCCCGTCATCGGGTACGGCTCGATCGCCTACATGGAGGAAGCCGGCCTTCCCACCTGCCCCGTCTGCGGGTTCACGGCTGCGAGCCTCGGGCGGGTCGCCGCGGCCTCGTCGTCGATCGAGAACGGCTTCGAATACCATTACGAGGCCGTGGCCGACGAGGCGTTTCTCTACGAGAAGGCGCGCGATGAGGCGGCAAAGCCCACGGAAGACGTGAAAAGCGAGGTCGGCTCCCTGCTCGAGCAGCTGATCGAAGCTGCGAAGGCGGCTGCGGACAAGCGCATAGACCCGTCTCCTCCCGGCAAGTTCGGGGCGGTCGCCTTCGTCGTGAACGCGGGGTCGACGCCTGCGGCCGGAGGGTTCGCGAACGGGTTCGTGTCTGCGGGCGGTGCGCTCGGCCCGCGCGCGGCCGTTTCGGCGTCGACGCTCGTAGACGAGGGGACGTCGGAGGGAAAGAGTGCCGTGAACTCCGCCCTCGATGGCCTGAGGGAGAACGGCGGCGCGGTGATCGGCGCTGCGGGAATCGTTCTCGACGCCTGGTCGTGGATGCTCGTGGCGTACGGCGAAGGCCAGGACGCCCTCGTGGGCGGAATCGAGCAGGGCCTCAACGCGCTCCCGCTCGTCGGGGCGAGCGGGCTCGGGACGTGGGCGTCCGAGAAGCTGACGGACGCGATAGACGCCGTAGGGCTCCAGCCGGCTGAGGTCGGGGCGCTCAAGCCGGCGCTTGTGAACTCGGGCCATGTCGCGGCGCGCGGCGAGGGCGGTTTCGCGTCGGGGTACCTATCGGTCAAGAAGACCGTCGTAGCCCACCCCCTCGCCTCGACCGACTTGTTCTCCGCGTTGCTCGCCGATGCGGAGCGCGAGGCCGCATCGAGGATCGAGGGCCTTGGCGATTCCATAGAGGTCGCCTCCATCGAGCTCACGGACGCCGGCCCTTCCATTCCGATAACCATTCCCCTCCCGCCGGAGGTGAAGCAGCGCGCAATCGGCTCGTTGTCGGAGCTGTTCGGCAGGCTGGAGTCGTACCACGTCGAGACGTCGGGGGTGCGCGTATGGGAGTGATGGCACGAAGGCGTCCCGCGAGCGCGAAGGCGGGCCCGAAGGGCTTCGGGCGGCGCCGGGGCCGAGTTGCCGTGGGCGACCAGCGCGGGCAGATGACCGTGGAGCTCGCCGCCGCCTTCCCGGTCCTCATAGTCGTCGCCGTGATCGCCGTGAACTCGTGCACGTTCTTTTACGAATGCGCCGTGTTCGACCGCGTCGCAAGCGAGGCGGTGCGCGTGCATGCGGCAGCCCCCGCGTACGGGCAGTCCTCAGGGACGGCCTGTGCGTCCATCGAGCAGGCGCTGCTCTCCGAGCTCGACGCCCCGAACGTAGCCATCGGCGTGTCGCACGGCGTCGTGGGCGCGGATTTCGACAAGTACACGGCGACGCTCGAGTACTACCCAACGCTGTTCGGCATGGGATTGCGCCCGGAGGTCTTCGGGGTCGCGCTTCCCCATCTGACGCACGAGGTGTCGTTGACGGTCGATACGTACAAGGCGGGGGTCGTGATATGAACGAGCTGACGAGACGTCGTGTGACGGCGTTTGCCATCGTGGGGGCGCTCATCGGGGCCGTGCCCCTGATGGGGGCGGTCGTCGACGCGATCGAGAAGGGCTCTCGCGGCGCAGGGCACATGGCGGGCGCCGCTTACGGCGTCGACGTGCAAGGCGTGCTCGGCGCTCACGACCCGGTTTCCGGGATGGAGGCCTTGGACGAAATGCTTTCAGCGGCGGCCGCCGACGTGCCCGACTCGCTCTCGCGGGAGGCGGTCGTGCTCCCCGGCGCGCGCGAGGTGCGCCTGGCGTCCGACGTCGACGTGCTCGGCTACGTGGTCGACCGGCCCGTCTCGACGGTGGAGCAGTCGCTGCGCGACGCCATGGAGCGGAAGGGATGGACTGCGATTCCCCTCGGGGGCATTGACGGGTACACGTTTGTGAAACAGGAAGGAGAGTGGGTATGGATACTCGCGACATGCGACGAGGTCGGCTCGTCGACGAGCGTCACGCTGAGGTGCCGGCATCGATGACGCTCGAGGTTGCAGACGGGGTCCTCTCGAGGCTGCGGGGCTTGCTCGGAAAGAGGGGATACAGGGGGATGCTCCTGCTGACGCGGTGCAACGACATCCACACGTTCGGGATGAGCGAGCCGATCGACGTCGCGTTCGTGACGCACGACGGACGCGTCACCGCCTCGTACTGCAAGGTGCCCCCGCGTTGCCGCCTGCGCTCGTCCGACGCCGTGGCAACCCTCGAGCGACGGGCGTCGTCCGACCCGTGGTTCGCCTGCGGCGATTCGATATCGGGGCTGAAGGTGGGCAATCGGTGAGGGTGCACCCGGGAGTGCTCGCCGCCCATGCGCGGCCATGCATGGCGCTTTCGGTTACAGCTGATGGGGAAAGGGAGGATGCCTTATGAAGAAATGCCCGATATGCGGGGCGATCGCCTTCGACGACGCGCGTACCTGTTACGGGTGCTTGCACGAGTTCGGCTCAGGTGACGGGCGCCTGGACGCGCTCGGGACGGCGGGCGGACACGACGACGCCCCCGTCGCGTTAGATGCGGACGGGGGCGCGCCGGCGTTTCTGGTCAAGTTCGTTCCCGTCGAGGAGGCGGGGCGCATGACATGGTCATGCGAGGTGCGCGCGCTTGCGAAGGGCGAGGCTACTTGAAGATCTTGGCGAATTCGTCTTCGGCGATCTCCTGGAGCTTCTTGTCGATTTTCAAGTAGGCGTCGAGCAGTTTGTCGCCGTCCTCCGTCAGCGTCGAGCCGTGGGCGCCGTCGCGGTCGAGCAGCTGCATGTCGAGCGCGGCTTCCGTTTCCTTGATGATGCGCCAGGCCTTGCTGTAGGCCATCTTCATGCTCTTGGCGGCCGCGTTGAGCGAGCCCATCTCTCGCACGCCCAGGCAGAGGTTGGCCACGCCGCGGCCGAATTGGGAATTGCTGTTGGAGTCCTCGCTCGAGACTGCAAGCCGGATGATCGGCTTCAGGCCCTTGCCTTCCTTGCTCATGGTTACCTCGCTTCTCGCTTGATGCTACAGCATAGATTATAACAATGAGAATATAATTCTCGAGTTGGATTATTTTGTCTGCTGCTCAAGAAACGTGCGAACCGCCGAAGAGATCGCCTGCTTGTTCCCGTCGATCACCTCGGTGAAGCGAATCGGCAAATCGTCGAGCTCCGCCAGCCCGGCGGGAATGCCCTCGACTCCCGTCTCGTCGGCGATGAGCCTGTTGAGGGCGCAGCCGGTGAGGGATGCGGCCTCTTCGGGAAGGGGGTCTGCCAGGGCTATGCCATGCAAGGCCTTGTAGACGTTGTTGCCGAACTTCGCCCAATGGGCGGTCGAGGCGACGACGACGGGAACGCCGTCCTCGCGGAGCGTCTCGGCGACCTTGTAGGCGACCGCGGTGTGCGGGTCCATGAGGTAGCCCTCGGCGTCGAAGACCTCCTTGATCGTGGCGAGGCAGGTCTCGTTGTCGACTGAGTCGGCGGCGTAGAGCTCGCGCATCTTGGCGAACGTGTCGCGATCGACCTTGAAGCCGCGCTTCTCGCGGAGGTCGGCCATCCATTGGACTATGGTCTGCGGATTCCGGTCGGTCAGCTCGAAGAGCTGGCGCTCGAGGTTCGACGACACGAGGATGTCCATCGAGGGCGAAGGCGTCTTGACGAACTGGCGCTCGGAGATGTCGTACGTGCCCGTGTTGATGAAGTCGGTCAGGACGCGGTTTTCGTTGGAGGCGCACAAGAGCCTCCTGATGGGCGTGCCCATGCGCCGCGCGTAGTACGCCGCGAGGATGTTGCCGAAGTTGCCCGTCGGGACGCAGACGTCGATGACGTCGCCGCGCTCCACCTTGCCGTTCGCCACCATCTCGGCGTATGCCGACACGTAGTAGACGATTTGGGGCATGAGGCGCCCCCAGTTGATCGAGTTCGCGCTCGACAGCGCGACGTGGTAGCGGTCGTGCAGCTCCGCGGCGAACGCATCGTCGTTGAACACGTTCTTCGCGCCCGTCTGGCAGTCGTCGAAGTTGCCGCGCACGCCCCAGACGGTCACGTTCCCGCCGCGCTGGGTCGCCATCTGCTTGAATTGGATGTCGCTCACGCCGCCGTCGGGATACATGACGCCGATAGAGATTCCCTCGACGTCGCGGAAGCCCTCGAGCGCGGCCTTGCCCGTGTCGCCCGACGTGGCGACCAGGATCATGTGCGTGTCGTCGAGCTGCCCCCTGTCGCGCAGCTCCGCAGCGCTGACGCTGAAGAACCGGGGCAGGCACTGGAGCGCCATGTCCTTGAACGCGCTCGTCGGCCCGTGCCAGAGCTCGAGCATGTGGATATCGCCCGAGAGCGAGGTGATCGGGCAGATGGCGGCGGAGTCGAACTGGTCGCCGTAAGCCCCCTCCGTAATCTTCGCGATCTGGTCGTCGGTCAGATCGACGTCGAAGCGCCGGTAGATCGCGGCGGCGCGCTGGGCGTAGGGAAGCTCCGCAAGCGCGCAGATCTCGTCGAGCGCGAGTTCGGGAATCTTCTCGGGAACGTACAAGCCGCCCCCTTGGGCCAGGCCGTCGACGACGGCTTCGGTGAAGGAGACGGGGCGCTCGCCTGCGCCGCGGGTGTCGATGTAGCGGTTGTCGGACATGGTCGCCTGCTTTCTCGATGATTGCGAACCGTTTAAGTATACTATGCGTTTCGCGTCCGAACCCTGCGGGGGCCGGGTGAGGATCGTGCGGCGGACAGGGCGTCCCGACATTAAAAGTTAATCATGTATAACTTATGAAGTAAAAAGTAGACTGCAAAAAGCAGCTTGACTTCCGTTAAAAGTAAGCCTAGGATTACAAATGTCAAGTTACTGACCCGGCGGTGAAGATTCCTCTCGTCTGATCGTTCACCGCAAAACATGCCGGCGAGGGACCCACCCCCCTCTCTCTTCCCTCGCCGGTCCCTCGAATTGCAAGCCGCCGTTTTCGGCGGCTTTTCGTACGTATGACAGAACCGTTGGCGAAGGCGGACGAAATGCGTCACAATAGCGTGTGCTATGATTGGGAAAACAGTGATCGAGGAAGAAGGCCATGGAAAAAGTCTCCACGTCACATGAGGATTACCTCGAGGCGATTATCATGCTCGGGGGCGCGAAGGACCGTCCGATCCGCTCGGTCGACATCGCCAAGCAAATGGACGTCTCGAAGGCGTCCGTCAACAAGGCGATCGGGCTTCTCAAGGAGAAAGGGCTCGTCGATCAGCCGTATTACGGCGACGTCACGCTTACCGAGGAAGGCGAGAGATACGGCAAGGCAGTCTACAAGCGCCATCGATATCTCACGGTGTTCCTCAACAAGGCGCTCGGCATTCCCGAGGACGTCGCCGAAGACGAAGCGTGCCTCATGGAGCATGCGATTAGTGATGATTCCTTTGAGAAATGGGTTGCGTACATCGATAAGCTAGACATCGTTCCGTCCGAAAGTTAGCATTTAGAACATGGCATATAGGTCGTCTCAAAACACCAGTAAACGCACCACGAGACGCAACGATTCCGAGTTCACAGAAACGTCGCGAACGTCGCGCAGGCGCAATGCGCGCTCTTCTCGTGCGCGCGACGACGCCTACGACTACATGGAAGGTTCCGACGGATACGGCGAAGAGGAGCGTGGCCGGGACCGGAGCGAGCGAAGCTCGCGGGCGACGGCGCGCGAGGAACGCCGCCGTCGACGCACCAAGGAGCGCGCCGGCAAGATGTTCGACCGCCAGATGGCCGAGCAGCTCCCCGGTTCGGACGCGCAATCGGAAGGGGCTCCTCGCGCCGCCCTGTACGAAGGGCAGATGGGCTCGTCGCAGCGCAAGGCCGCACGCATGCAGCGGTCGTCCGAGGCCGTGCCGGTCACCGCGAAGCTGAACCCCGCCGGATGGTTTTCCAACATCCACGTCAACCCCCGGGTGCTCGGCGTCGTGACCGCGGCGATTTGCCTCGTGCTCGTCGGGGTGTTCCTCTACACGCCCGCACAACAGTACTACCAGGCCCAGCGCGAGCGCGACAGGCTCGCGGCGGAATACGCCGTCATCGCGGAGCGCAACAACCTGCTCGACGAGCAGAACGATTCGCTGGCGAGCGATGCGGGCCTCGAGGATGCGATCCGCCAGAAATACGGCTACATCTCCCCTGACGAGCAGATGGCCGTCGTCACCGGCCTCGATGCCGAGGAAACGGCCGCCGCCCGCAGCGCGACGGACGTGGAGGGCAACGTGCTCTCGAGCAGCGTGAAAGCTCCCGAGGAGTGGTACACCCCGTTCCTCGACGTGTTCTTCGGGGTCGATTAGCCCGACCCCAAGTCAGCCAACGCCCACGACAGATCAAAGGACCGAAAGGAAAACGATGACCGAACCGCCGAGTTGCTCCGGACGCTATGCCGCTATCGACATAGGGACGGTGACATGCCGACTGCTCGTTGCCGACGTCGATGAGCAAGGACGGATAAGGGAGGTTTTCCGGGATCGCGACATAACGAACCTGGGCGTGGGCGTCGATTCGTCGGGCAGGCTCGCGCCTGACGCCATCGAGCGCGTCGGCGAGACAATCGATCGCTTCGCCTCGGAAATCGAGGAGCTGCAAGCCCAAGGCGCGCCGATTGGCGTGCGCGCAATCGCCACTTCCGCCGCCCGAGACGCGTCGAACTCCGACGAGCTTGTCGCCCGGCTCGCCCGTGCGGGCATCGCGCTCGAGGTCATACCCGGCGAAGTGGAGGCGGCGCTGTCGTTTGCGGGGGCGACGTCGGCGTTTCCCGGAGAGAAGGCCGTCGTCGTCGACGTGGGCGGCGGTTCGACCGAGATCATCGCGGGCATGGCGGGAGAGGCTCCTTCCATCGCCCATTCGTTCCAGATAGGCTGCAGGCGCGTGACCGAGCGCTTCTTCGAGGAGGATCCTCCCGGTGCGGCGCTCGTCGAGCGGGCGTCCGTTTGGGTCGCGGCGCAGCTCGTCGACTACATGGAAAGCATGCATGATGAAGGCTACATCCCCGGCCACCTCATCGCCGTCGCGGGGACCGCGACGAGCGTCGTGTCCATGCGCGAGAAGATGGAGGTCTACGATGCGAACCGCGTGCACGGTGCGGTCGTGACCCGCTCCGACATGGACGATCTCGTGCACGAGCTGCAGGACATGCCCTTGGCCGATCGCGAGAAGATCGTGGGCCTCGACCCCCAGCGCGCGCCCGTGATCTTGGCCGGCCTCGTCATCCTCCAGCAAATCATGGACATCGCCCCTGCCTCCGAGTTCACGGTGAGCGAATGCGATATCCTGCATGGGATCATCGCGGACATGGTGAAACGCCAGGATTAGCCGTCGTGCCGGGATTAGCCGTGGGATTAGCAGCCGTGCCTGAATCGGCCGTCGTGTCGGGATTAGCCGCCGTAGTGCTATCATGGTGCGTCGTGGGAGCGTGGCGGAATTGGCAGACGCAGCGGACTTAAAATCCGCCTCCTTCGGGAATGTGGGTTCGAGTCCCACCGCTCCTACCAGGCTTGCTTAATAGACAAAAGCACGCAAACGGGCTGTTCGGGGCATGTCCCATGGACTCGAGCCAATGGGGTGGAA
>CAMOUE010000073.1 GCA_946626265.1 uncultured Eggerthellaceae bacterium
AGCGGGTAGCGGAACTCGCGGATCATGACGAGCGTGTCGCGTGGCGTCTTCGCCACGATGCAGACGGCGTCGGGCGCCTCGCGCGCTTCGGCCGGTTCGCCGGGATGCCCGCCCGTCGACTTTCCGTTCGACCCGCGCCGCTCGAGCCCGGCGCGGAACCGTTCGAGGTTCTTTCGCGAGGCGCATTCGTAGTTGTAGAGGCTGCCGTCGGGCAGCTCGTACGTCAGTATGTACTTGTTTATCCATCCGCTCGACACCTGCTCGATGCCGACGAGTTTCGGCTGCTGTTCCATGTCTCCTCCTGTTGCGGTCGGTCCATCTGATTGTAGCGTACGCAGGGGCTCGTTTGGCGCCATGACCCGCCATCGGCGAGCCATGCGAATCCAGTTCGCCTTTTGCACGAAAAGCTGTTGCAGCCTGCGTCGACGTGGCAGCCGGCATTCATACGCGCACATTCGTGCTATCCTTGACTGGAATTCGTAACGAAGACGTATCGCCGTGACGGGCGCCTGTGCGCTTCATGTGCCTGCCGCAGGCGAAATGCGAACGGAGGGCAACCATGTCAATGTGGGAACTGGACATACCCAGCGCCGATCCCGAGGTTAGGAAGAAGCGGCTGAGGACGCGCATGGCGGCGATCCGCGAGATTCTCGGTCCCGAGGGCCGGGCGCGCGCCGACGCCGGCATCGCCAAGAAGGTCTGCGCTCACGCAGCCTACGAAGAGGCGGATACCGTGTTCACGTACTTGTCGGTCGGCACGGAGGTCGACACGCGCGAGATTATCCGCGATGCGTGGTCCAAGGGCAAGGCCGTTGCCATACCGCGCGTGGTGAAGGGCACGCGGAAGATGGACTGGTACCGCATCGACGATTTCGACGCCATCGAGAAGGGGGCATTCGGGATGGAGGAGCCCATCGCCGACCCCGACAGGCTCGTCGAGGTGCCGGGAAAGGGCTCGGGCGCCAAGGCCGTCGCGCTCGTCCCGGGGTTCGCCTTCGACCTGGACGGCTACCGCATCGGGTACGGCGGCGGCTTCTACGACACGTTCCTGCCCGAGTTCGGCGGCACGTCTCTCGGGCTTTGTCGCATCCAGCAGCTGAGCGAGGATCCGATTCCCTGCGGCGAGCACGATGTCCCCGTCGATTTCGTGATAAAGGCCTAGCGTTCGGCTGGACGGCGTAGTTTCCAATCTGTAAATGCTCGAAACCACGCACTGTGCTCGGCATGCGTGGAGTAGAGTACATACATATGTGAACATAAGCGGATAGCGAGGAGTTATCGATGGAAAAGAAAGATCTTGACTGGGGCAATCTCGGGTTCAACTACATCCCGTGCGATTACAGCTACGTGTGCAACTACCGCGATGGCGCGTGGGAGGAAGGCGGCCTCACGGAGGACCACACCCTCACGCTCAGCGAGGATGCGGGCATCTTCCACTACTGCCAGGAGGTCTTCGAGGGCCTGAAGGCCTATACGACTGAGGACGGCTCCATCGTGTGCTTCCGCCCCGACCTGAACGCGCAGCGCATGGCCGACTCGGCACGTCGTCTTGTCATGCCGGCGTTTCCCGAGGACAAGTTCGTCGAGGCCGTCAAGCAGGTCGTCGCCGCCAACGAGGCGTGGGTGCCGCCGTTCGGCTCGGGCGCCACGCTCTACATCCGCCCGTTCATGGTCGCAACGGGCAACGTCATCGGCGTGAAGCCCGCCGACGAGTACCAGTTCCGCATCTTCGTCACGCCGGTCGGCCCGTACTTCAAGGGCGGCGACACGTCCGTGAAGCTGGCCGTCGCCAAGTACGACCGCGCCGCCCCGCACGGCACGGGCAACATCAAGGCCGGCTTGAACTACGCCATGAGCCTGCTCGCCGTGACCGAGGCGCACGACGCCGGCTATGCCGAGAACATGTACCTCGACTCGAAGAGCCGCACGTACGTCGAGGAGACCGGCGGCGCGAACATCCTGTTCGTCGACAAGGAAGGCAACCTGGTCGTGCCTCAGTCCGCGACCGATTCGATCCTGCCGTCCATCACGCGCCGCTCGCTCGTCGTGGTGGCCCGCGACGTCTTGGGCATGAACGTCATCGAGCGCCCGGTCAAGTTCGAAGAGGTCGTCAACGGCGACTTCGTCGAGTGCGGCCTGTGCGGCACGGCGGCTGTCATCTCGCCGGTCGAGAAGGTCGAGGGCGACGGCGTGGACGTCACGTTCCCCGACTGCGTGGGCACGAGCGGCCCGGTCATGAAGAAGCTGCGCGAGACCCTCACGGCCATCCAGACCTGCGCCATCGAGGACCCGTTCGGCTGGGTGTGCAAGATCGCGTAGCTCCGCCCGAAAACGCGTTTCAAGAGGGGCTTAGGCCCCTCTTTTTTGTTGACGGCTGTCAAGTCGAAGCGAGCAAGCTTATGGGTAACCGTGCTACAGCGGTATTTCACCGTAGGCGATACCGTGCTCTCTTTCGACCATGTCGAAGAATTCTTCCGGAGTGAGTGCTGGGATGTCCAGGTTTCGGAACCCCTCTTGCTTCTTGTCGCGCGTCAGCAGGCAATCGGCGGCTATGCTTTTGCACGACTCGGCGATGAGCGCATCTTCGAGGTCATTCCATTCTGCTTGCAGGGCTGCTTGCATGTTTGCGTGCCCAGTCGTGCAGATGTTGACCCTCTCGAGGCTTTTCAGCATGGCATTCTGCAGATCGGAAGCGGGCTGCGTTTTGCTGAGCACGTAAAAGATGTTCAAGTACGATTGGGGTGCTGTCCATATCTCGACGTCGCCGAACATCTGCATGACGATAAGCTTGAAGGCCGATTCCCGAAACGGTTCACGTTGGGCGAATATGTCGAACAACACGTTGGTATCAGCGAAGATGCGCATAACGTTCCCTCATCGCCTGGTTGAGTAGGTCTTCGAATGGCAGGTCAGCCCATTCTGATGGAACGGGCACCTTCACGCTGCCCATGAATTCGGCGAGTTCTTTTCTCTGGTCATCGTCGAGTGATTTGTCCTCCGGCGCAACAGGGTTGCCCGACTTTGCATGGGGAAGTTGACGCTCCTTTATGACGTATTCGAACGCGGCGTTGATCAGTTCTGATGTAGTTGATCCTATTTCGTTGAGCACTTCGACACCGCGGGTTTTGATGCCCGCCGGCACGCGTGCGGTCACAACCGGGTCCATCGCGGCTCCTCCCGTACGATTAGCATTGTAATACAGTATTACGATAATATGATGTTAGGTGCCAAATGTCAAGAGAGGGCAGTTATGCATGGTTTTCATACGCTATCATGCAAATCATTACCAAACCAACCAGCAATAGGAGCATCATGGACATCATCCAGGCAATCGAGAAGCGCATCTCGTGTCGCGCTTTCACTGAAAAGTCACTTGATCAGGGGCAATTTGACGCCCTTGTGCAGGAAATCGAGCGCATCAACGCCGAATCGGGGCTGCATTTCCAGCTGTACGGCCCTCGTGCGGACGGTACCGCCATCAACATGAGCGCGAAGATGTTCGCGAACAATCCGCCGTGCTATGCGGCGCTCGTTGCGCGCAAAGACCCGCTGGAAGAGGAGAAGCTCGGCTACTATGGCGAGCGGCTCGTGTTGCTTGCCGAGATGCTGGGCCTATCGACCTGCTGGGTGGCAAGCACCTATGACCAGGCGACGACGCGCGTCGAACTGGGCGACGGCGAGGCGCTGCACGACGTGGTTCCCATC
Source organism: uncultured Eggerthellaceae bacterium (assembly GCA_946626265.1). Taxonomy (GTDB): domain Bacteria; phylum Actinomycetota; class Coriobacteriia; order Coriobacteriales; family Eggerthellaceae; genus UBA9715. Next base: position 3,706 of record CAMOUE010000073.1, read on the forward strand.
GGTTTCGCGCCCGAGAAGATTCCGCTCAAGCAGCGCACCATCCGCGCGAGCATTCGCGGGCGCTCCAAGAAGCTCGAGGACCTTTACCGTGGCCCCGTGCCGCTGGCAGGCGCGCCCGAGTGGGTGCAGGCTTGCGTCGACGCGGTTTGGAAGGGCCCTTCGGCCATCAACGAGCAGCCAGTCGTTTTCGTGCAGGACGACGTCGACGGCCCGGTGCGCGCCGAGCTTGTCCGCGTGAAAACGGGTATGGAATACACCGACTTGGGCATCGCGAAGTACCACTTCGAGGTCGCCGCCCACGAGTGCGGCGTGCCCGGTTCCTGGCAGTGGGGCGCCGGGGCCGCTTTCCAATGATGTGCGAAATGCTGATGCCTGGCGGCGGTGTTGAACTTGGGACGTCGGGTATCGTTCGTTCCCGTGGGTAACGAACGTATCTCCTTTTGGAACTAATGGGCGTAGGTAAAGCTGCAGCCAATGCGGATGGCGTAAACTCGAACGGACATTGAAATGCACGAAAAAAAGGGGCGTTGCCGTGGCTGCGAATGATTCAGTTTGGCGCTCGCGCGTTGAAGCAATCGGCGATTTCTTTAATCAGGTCGCCTGGCTTGAAGAGCCGCGTGAGCTTTACCAGTCTATTGCCGACGAACTGGTGAAGCTTGCCGGGTGCGATACCGTGAGCGTGCGCATGCTTTCGGTTGCGGGCGACGAGATGATTGGATGCGCCGTTTCGGGCTCGGCGGGGCTTCTCGTCGGTGAAGGATATGCAACTGTGTCTCTGGCAACGGGGCGCATGCCCGAGCTTGTGAAGTTTCACAGGCCCATTGTCTATGACATGGCAAATCCCGTCGAACAGGATGTCAGGACTCAGCGCGGTCTCGACTTGGGGTATCGCTATGCCGTCACTGCACCTTTGATCTACGATGGGACGCTCGTCGGCGCGATCGATTTTATATACCGGGAAGGGCAGTACGCAGGGGAAGATGATCTTGCCTGGATTACGGGGATCTGCAAGGTAGCCGGATCGATCATGGGCATCCTTGGCATCTCGGATCGCATGATTGAGCTGCGCATCACTGATGAGGCGCGCCGTATAGGTGCCGAGCTCCACGACAACCTGGCGCAACCTGTAAGCGTCATCACGCTTGAATCGGACAAGGCGCTCATGGCACTCGAAGAGGAAGACTACGAGTCGCTTGGCAAAGGCCTCAGGCGTCTACGCGAAGCAAGCAAGCTCGCCTGCGATTCGATCATTCGGGAGGCCCAAACCCTTCAGGATCCCATTACCGATTCCGAAGACTTGGCGGTCGCGGTCCAGCGTCATCTCGAGCGATATCACGCGCAATGGGGCGTGAGTGTCGAATTCAACAGGCCCGACGACGTGATTATGGTGAGCAAGAAGGTTGGCGGGCAAGTTTTGCACATCTTGAACGAGGCGCTTGGCAATGTGCTCAGGCATGCCCGTGCCCAACATGTGTCTGTTTCGCTCACGGCGAGTAGGGGGATGCTGACCCTCAGGGTCGAAGACAATGGCTGCGGATTCGACCCCCGTTCGGTTTCGCCTGAGAAAACGGGCATTAGGATAATGAAGGAACGCGCTAGCAAGGTCGGTGGCAAGCTGACGGTAGCTTCGGTGCCAGGAGAGGGCACGTCGCTCGTCGCGGATATACCGCTTGTAGCTTAGATGCTTTCATGGTGAGGGGAGGGAGCCGTGGAGAATAAAACCTCGATAGTGCTTGTCGACGACCATGCGCTCTACCGTGAGGGCTTGCGTGAGCTCGTTTCAAAGTGGGGCGACTTCGAGGTGGTTGGCGAAGCCTGCAACGGCGAGGAAGCTTGCAACCTGTGCATGCAGGTCAAACCCGACATGGTTCTGCTTGACGTGAAGATGCCAGTTCTCGACGGCGTGACGGCTTGCGGGGTCATCCATGGCGAGCTCCCGCAGACAGCGATCGTCATGCTATCTCTGTACGGCGAGCCTGAGAGGGTCTTGCCGGCTATCGCCAACGGTGCACGCGGCTATCTCCTGAAGAGCATATATGCGAAAGAGCTGCACGATAAGCTTTGCGTGGTGCTTGACGGAGGCGCCGCGCTCTCCGACGAGGTGGTGGCGGTGTGCTTCGACGCCATCCGCATGCAGCGCTTCAATCCCATCTCGGCCGACTCGGTGTTAAGAAACATGCTCGACTCGCTCACAGAGCACGAAAAGGACCTGTTGCGCCTCGTCGCTGTTGGGTTGTCGAACCGCGAGATTGGCGACAGGCTTTACATAGGCGAGAGCACGGTGAAGAAGCAACTCAATGCGATAACCGTAAAACTTGGCCTTAAGAACAGGGTTCAGGCGGCAACGTTCGCCCTGAGGGCCGGACTTGCCGAGTGAGTCCGTCGTCCGTTACCGCCCAGGATGGTCCGAACGTTACCAAATGGTGTACGTTAAGGCCGCGTAAGGCGATACGTTCGTAGGTTTAAGTAATCTACCAGCTCAAATAACATGATGCTCAGTCAAGCGAGGGGCTTGACGCAGCCAACACCCCGCATGGGGTTTCCGAAAGGAGAGCATCATGGCACTGTCATTCGATTCCAAGTTGAAAGACCTCGTCAAGGACCCCGAGGCCAAGGCCATCATCCAAAGCTACTGGCCCGATGTCGACCTCGACGCTCCGACGATCAAGATTGCATATGGCATGACGCTGCGCAAGTGCTGCTCGTTTCCGCAGATCGAGATTGGCGACGAGGCTATCGCCAAGCTCGAGGAGGAAATCAACGCACTCGGGCACTAAGTCCATGAGCATTGAAAAATGGGCGCCGCGCGTTCGGCGCCCTGTTTATGAGAGGGGACATTTATGAGCGATAAGACAATTGTCCGCGGCATCTCATGTGGCGGTACCGGCGGATCGCTTGCCCACGTCGACTCCGAAAACGGCAAGATCGTCCGCATCCGCCCACTTCGCTGGGATGAGAAATACACTGATGAAGAACTGAAAACCCGCCTGTGGGAATTCGAGTCCCATGGGCTTACGCTGCGCCCGACGATGAAGACGACTCCGCCTTACTACGCGTTCGGCTACAAGAAGCGCGTCTACTCCAAGAACCGCGTCATGTACCCGCTGAAGCGCGTCGATTGGGAACCGGGCGGCGATCCCGACAAGATCAATCCGCAGAACCGCGGCAAATCCAAGTTCGAGCGCATCAGCTGGGATGAAGCAGCCAAGATCATCGCCGGAGAGATGCGTCGCGTTTCCGAGAAGTACGGTGCGACGTCGATCTTCTGCATCGGCGAGGATGGCCACAAGGAGTCCAAGGACATCCATTCCGGCGGCGGTTGGCACGCCAACCTCATGGACATGACCGTTGGCAATTTCACGCGCGAGGTGCGCACGCCCGACTCGGTCGAGGGCTGGTACTGGGGCTCCAAGCACATCTGGGGTCCAGGCCTGTACATGGGCCTCGGCATGATGGCGCCGTCCCAGAACATCATCAAGGATGTTTCCGACAATACCGATATGATTGTGTTGCAGTCCGGTGACTGGGAGACCACGCAGAACTATGCAAGTCAGTACTGGTCGACCATTCTTCGTTTCTGGCTCAAGCAGGGCAAGGACTTCATCGTCATCGACCCGTTCTGCAATTACACGAGCGTATGCCACGACGAGATGAAGTGGATTCCCATTCTGCCGAACACCGACGCGGCGCTCGACTTTGCCATCATGTACGTGTGGCTACAGGAGGGCACCTACGACAAGGAGTATGTGGAAACCCATGTCGTCGGTTACGACAAGGTGTTCGATTACATCCTTGGCAAAGGCCACGACGGCATCGCCAAGACGCCGGCTTGGGCATCCGAGAAGACTGGCATCCCCGAGTGGACCATCAAGGCGCTTGCCCGCAAGTGGGCCAAGAAGGCAACGTCGATCGGCCATTACTGTGGCTGCCATATTCGCGGGCCTTACAGTCACGAGCCAGCTCGCACCGAGGTCTACAAGCTGTGCATGCAAGGTCTGGGCAAACCGGGCATCCATCAAATCCATCTGCAGAGTTGGCAGACGGCATGGCCGAAGTTCCTGGGCAGCGCCGTCGACCCGCAGCCGGCTATCCTGGGCCAGCGCGCACAGCAGTTCGTGCCCAAAGAGCAGGAGATTCCGCGCACTATGGCGCATCATGCCATCCTGAACGGCAAAGCCGAATGGTGGGGCACTCCGCAGATTATCTACGCGCTTGCCGACGAGCAGTTCGAGAAACACGAGTATCCGTCGCCTGAAGAGGGCTTCGATTCAAAGGTGCACATGGTGTGGTCCGAGAAACCATGCAACCAGGGCTGCTGGAACGGCGGCTTCCTGTTCCAAGACGCCATGCGCGATCCGTCGATCGAGTGCTTTATTACCAATCATCAGTGGATTGAGAACGATTCGCTGTTCGCCGACTTGATCTTGCCTGTTTCGACGTGTCTTGAGGAAATGGACGACGTGGGCTGCTCGCAGGGCGACTCTGTCACAAGCTGCGCGATTCAGGAGGCTGCTTCCGATACGGTTGGCGAGTCGATGAGCGATTACGAGATCGCCCAACGTGTCGGCGCCGAGTTCGGCCAGGACACGGTTACCATGCTGACGGGGGGTATGACCGTCGAGGAATGGCTGCCGTACGTGTTCAAGCAGTCTGCCGTTTCAAAGGAAATCTCGTTCGAGGAGTTCAAGGAAAAGGGCTATTACATCCCCGAATTCCGCGAGGACTGGGACCAGCTGCCCAGCGGTCAAGCCGATTTCTACAACGATCCCGAGGGCAATCCGCTCGACACGCCGACTGGCAAGATGGAGTGGTGGTCCGAGCCTCTGGCCGAGAACTTCCCGGACGACAAGGAGCGCCCGCCGATGGCCGAGTGGATCGAGGGCGGTTCCGCCGAGGATGGCTGGACCCACGACGAGTCGCCGTGGGGCGAGCGTGCCAAGAAGTACCCGCTCGTCATGAACACCTGCCCGGGCCGCTGGCGCGTGCATGTGCAGGGCGACGACATCACCTGGCTGCGCGAGATCGAGACCTGCAAGGTTCGTGGCGCCGACGGTTACCTGTACGAGCCGATGTGGCTCGCGCCGGAGGATGCCGAAGCACGTGGCATCAAAGACGGCGACATCGTCAAGGTCGTCAACGACCGCGGCACGATTCTGGGCGGTGCCCGCATTTCCGAGCGCGTTATCCCCGGCTCGGCGTACATGAACAAGGGATCGCGCGCCGACCCGATCGGCCCGCACCTCGACCGCGGCGGCTGCACGAACCTTCTGTCGCCCGAGGGCCCCATCTCGAAGCATTGCTGGGGTTTCGTCGTCACCGGCTACCTGGTCGATGTCCAAAAGGTCGAGGAAAGCGAATGGGAAGCTTGGAAGAGCGAGTATCCCGAGGCGTTCGAGCGCGCGTACGACCCGGCGGTCGGCCGCACGTACGACTCGTGGGTTGTCGAGGGGGAATAGACGATGAAAACGTTTTGCATCGATTTGAACGTGTGCACTGGCTGCCATGGCTGCCAGCTCGGTTGCAAGGACGAGCACTGCGGTAACTGCTGGTTGCCCTATGCAGCTGAGCAGCCCGACACCGGCCAGTTCTGGATGAACGTGAAGCAGTTCGAGCGCGGCAGCCGCCCGCACGTCAAGGTGACCTACATCCCGACGCCGTGCCAGCGCTGCGAGGACGCTCCGTGCATGAAGGTTGCCAAGGACGGCGCGATGTACCGCCGCGATGACGGCATGCCTATCATCGATCCGGAAAAGTCGAAGGGCCAGAAACAAATCGTCGACGCGTGCCCCTACGGCGCCATCTTCTGGAACGAGGAGCTCGAGATTCCGCAGAAGTGCACCGGCTGTGCCCACCTGCTCGACGGCGCCGATCCGATGATCAGCGTTCCGCGCTGCTTCGACAACTGCCCG
>CAMOUE010000074.1 GCA_946626265.1 uncultured Eggerthellaceae bacterium
CGCGTCGACGACGTCCAAAGTCATCACTGCACCGTCTATGGCCTCACCGGCGACATGAACCCCTTGCTCGATTCCGCCGGCTGCGTCGCCGAGATTTCCGGCCGCATCGCCGATTCCCGCTGAAAGCTGCGATGCCCCTGCCTGCGCACCCGACAAGCCGGGAGCCGATTCGCTCCCGTCGCGAAGGCTCCCAAGTCCGCCGGCCAACGCGTCGGCGCCGTCGACAAGCGCATCGGTCCCCTTTGCCGCATCGTCGAAGCCGCCCTTCAACGACGACAGGCCGTTTGCGAGGTCCTGCGCGCCGCTCTCGAGCGCGCTCGCCCCGTCCACTGCGCTGCTGATCCCCGTGGCAAGACCGGCGGCGCCTTCGGCAACGTTCGACGTCCCGGCAAAGACCGCTTTCGCCCCATCGTCGACCTCGTTGACTCCCGAAGCCAGTTCGCGTGTTCCGTCTGATGCGGTCTTTGCGGCATCGGCCAACTCGCCGAGACCGCTCCCAAGCGTATCCGACCCTTCTATGAGCGCTGCCATGGCGTCGTTCAGGTCAGCCGACACGCCCTCGAGCTCGGACGTATCGAAATCGGAGGTGTCTATGTCGTCGAGCAGGTTCGGTGAGACCATGGTGAGTGGCGATTTGAGCTCGAAGTTCTGAACATCGGCTTCGACCTGGAAATACTCGGGCACGTCGAAATCATCGCCGATGTCGAGGCTCTGCCTCAAGCCGGGCATCGCGTAACCGATGACGACCGTCCTGTCCCCGTCTTGCACGATCCGGCCGTTCTCGACCTCTACGTTCGAAAACACGTCCTGGTCGAGCATGAGCCCCGTGATTGCAGTGAACGGCGTGCAAACCTCCACGAGCTTGCCCTTCACGCTCACGGGCTCGGCAGTGTTGTTCTCGTAGTCGAAGCGAATCACGACGTGCCCGTTCTTGCCCGCCAGGTCGGCTGGGTCCACGTTGACGCCGTCGAGCGTGTACGTCACCTTGATGCTGACCGGGGCGGCATCGAACGATGAGCCCTTGTACGTGACGTCTTTCCCGTCGGCATTCCACACGACTTCCGAGCCGAGCCTCGTGAAGTCCTCGGAGCCGTCCTCGACTTCGATATCCGAAAGGCTCGTAACGTCCGAGATCTGCGACAAGGCATCCGGGTTTCCGAGCTTCGTCGTGACTTCGGTCCTCTTCACGGCGCCCGCCGAGTCAACGTAGACGAATACGGTCTCGTCTTTCGTCGGCGCATGGACGGCGTTCGTCGTCTGAGAGGATTCCGCCTGTGCGGCCGAAACCCCATCGCCATTGCCGGTCTCGGCCGCAATCGCATGCTGCGGCTGGCAGGCGACCGCGAGCGCGCACAGCGCCGCAGCGCAAAGCGGATATCCGATTGGTGCGATGCTTTTAGCGTCCAGTGTCATGAGCATCCTCCGTAACAACGTGCTCGACTACCTTTTCGGATTAAAGTATCACACAGTTAACTATTTTGTCCAACCTCTTACAAGTGCAAGGGGCCCTCGACTATCTCGCCATCCTCCATCGTGGCGTATCCGCCGACATAGACGTCGGTGGCACGACCCGTGAGCTCGCGGCCGAGAAAACCGCAGTTGTCCGACTTCGACTCGAATTCGTCGGATGTCACCGTCCACTTGACGTTGGGGTCGATGACCGTGAGGTCGGCGCGGCAACCGGGCTCGATGGCAACGCGCTCGATGCCGAGAATGCGCCTCGGGTTGACGCTCATGAGCTCCACCATCCGCTGCCAGGTTATCTTGCCCGTGTTCACGAGGTTTCCGACGATGCAACCGACGCTCGTCTCTATGCCCGTCATGCCGAACGGCGCGAGCTCGAACTCGCGCGCCTTCTCATGTGCCGCATGCGGTGCATGGTCGGTTACGATGCAGTCCACGGTTCCGTCGACGACGCCGGCAACAAGCGCCTCGGCGTCCGCCGCCGTCCTCAGCGGCGGGTTCACTTTCAAGTTCGTGTTGTAGTCGTCTTTGATGTCCTCCTCGGTGAGGAAGAGGTGATGAGGCGTTACCTCGCATGTAACGTTGACGCCGTCGGCCTTGCCGCGCCTCACGATTTCGAGCGCATGGGCCGTCGTGAGATGCTGGATGTGAATCGGGCATCCCGTGAGGGCCGATATCTCTATATCGCGTGCGATTTGAATCTCCTCGCCCGCGGCAGGCCAGCCGAGAAGCCCGAGCCTCGTGGAGACGCTGCCCTCGTTTATCTGTCCTTTGCCGACGAGGCTTTCATCCTGGCAATGGCTGCTTACGGCCTTACCGAACTGCGCAGCGTAGTCCATGACGCGCCGCATCATGCCTGCCGACTGGACGCCGCGCCCATCGTCGGTAAACATGACCGCACCGTGCGCCACCATGTCGCCCATCTCCGAGAGCGCCTCGCCCTTCTCGCCCGCCGTGCATGCGCCAGACACGTGCACGCGGCACTTCCCCACGTCGGCCGCCTTCGAGCGAACGTATTCCACGACGGCTCCCGTGTCGATCACGGGGTTCGTGTTCGGCATGCAGCAGATGTCGGTGAACCCTCCGTGCGCGGCCGCGCGCGTGCCGGTCTCTATATCTTCCTTGTATTCCTGACCAGGATCGCGAAGGTGGACGTGCATGTCGACGAGGCCGGGCACGACGACCTTGCCGCCCAGGTCGCGTTCGACGCCCTTCGCCATGGTCAGGCCATGGCCTATTTCCACAATCTTGCCGTCGCGGATGAGGATCTCGCATATCTCGTCAAGACCAACCTGCGGGTCGATTGCATGGGCGTTTTTCAGGAGCAGAGCCATAATCACATTTCCTTTCGAAGCGGGCGCTAAACGCTCGGTTGTCCATATCGGGTTGTCGCCTACAGGGATTCGTCGCCGCCGCCGAGCAGCAGGTACAGGGCCGCCATGCGCACGAGCACGCCGGCATACACCTGGTCGAGTATTACCGAGCGCGTCGGATGGTCGGCCATGAACGAGTCGAGCTCGACCCCGCGGTTGATCGGCCCGGGATGGCACACGATGGCGTCGGGCCTCATGAGGGCGTCGCGCCTCTCGTTCAACCCGAACAGCATCGAGTACTCGCGTAGGCTCGGGAACGGCGCGCCCTCGAGCCTTTCCTGCTGGATTCGGAGCATGTAGACGACGTCGAGTTCCGGGAGCACGTCGTCGAGGCTCGACGAGACGGCATCTGCGCCAAGCGCCGCAGGTGCCGGCGGCATGAGCGTCGCGGGGCCTATGAGCGTGACGTGCGCCCCCATGGTCTTGAGCGCCGGGACGAGCGACCCGCACACGCGCGAATGGCTGATATCGCCGACGATTCCCACTTTGAGGCCGTCGATGCGCCCCTTCGCCTCGCGAATCGAGTACAAATCGAGCAGCGCCTGCGTCGGATGCTGGTGCTTACCGTCGCCGGCATCGATGACGGACACGCCCGATGCGTCGGCGACCTTGCGCGGAACTCCGGCGTGCTTGTCGCGTACGACGATCATGTCGATCTTGTACGAGCAGAGCGTGCGCACGGTGTCGTCGAGGCTCTCGCCTTTCACGCTCGATGTCGACGACCCTCCGAAATTGAGCGTATCGCAGCTCAGGCGCTTCTCGGCAATCTCGAACGACGAGCGCGTGCGCGTCGACGGCTCGTTGAACATGTTGACGACCGTGTAGCCCTTGAGCACGGGAACCTTCTTGATGCGGCGCTCGTTGATCGCCTTGAACCGCTCGGCCGTGTCGAGGAGAAGCGCGATGTCCTCGGCGGAATACTCGCGGATGTCGATGAGATGCCTGTGCTTGAACGCCATGCTACTCGCCTCCCAACGGGGCCGAGCCGGCCCTCTTTCCGTCTTCGATCGTCCTGATCTCCACCTGGGAACGGCCATCCGTCTCTTCGAGGAAGAGGCGCACGTTCTCGTCTGTTGACGAAGGGACGTTCTTTCCCACGTAGTCGGCGCGAATCGGCAGTTGCCGATGCCCGCGATCGATGAGCACGGCAAGCTGAACGGTCTCGGGGCGACCAATGTCCATGAGCGCGTCGAGCGCGGCGCGAATCGTCCTGCCGCTGTAGAGCACGTCGTCGACGAGAATCACGTCGAGCCCGTCGATGTCGAACATGATGTCAGTGGACAAGACCTCGGGCGACACGTACGTCGCGAAGTCGTCGCGGTAGAAGCTGATGTCGAGTCGGCCGAGCGGGACGTCGACGCCCTCGATTTCCTTGATCTTGTCGGCGAGCCGCTTTGCGAGCAGGTCCCCGCGCGTGACGATTCCCACGATCGCGATCGATTGCGCACCCTTGTTCTTCTCGAGAATCTGGTGGGCGATGCGCGTGAGCGAACGCTCGATCTCGCCGGCGTCCATGACGATTGACTTGAGGCTTGATGTATCTGCCATACACTCTCCGTTCCCGGCTCCCATTCGAATGCGAACGCACCCGATTGGGAAATGCCGTGTATGCACAGACAGACCTTTGCGCGTTGTATGCCTTGCCGGTCTCTCTGTACCGTCTTAAAGGACGCAGTCAGCATACACCATGGCTCCTGTATAATCTTGAGCCATGAAAAAGATACTCACATTGCTTACAGCATTCATGCTGTCCGTCCTCGTCGGATTCGCGTTTGCCGGCTGCACGCAAAACGCGTCTGCAGGGTCGCATTCCACGGCATCGTCGTTCGTCGCCGCGTCGAGCGCATCTTCGTCCGCCGGGTCGGCGTCCCCCGCGTCCGCAACGGGTGCGCAAGCCGCTTCTGCGTCGGGCGCAAGTGCGGTCTCGGTCACGAAAGACGGAACGTACACCGACAAGGAGCACGTCGCGCTCTACATACACCTCTACGGCCATGTTCCTTCCAACTACGTCACGAAGACGAAGGCCCGAAAAGCCGGATGGGTGAACACCGAGGGGAACCTCTGGGACGTCCTGCCCGGGAAGAGCATAGGCGGGGGCGGCTTCAACAACGACGACTGCACGCTTCCCGATGCGCCGGGACGCGAATGGTTCGAATGCGACATCGACTACGACGGCGGCTACCGCAACGAGAAGCGAATCGTGTACTCCGACGACGGCCTCGTGTTCTACACGGGAGACCATTACAAGACGTTCGAGCAGCTTTACTAGGAGAAACGAAGATGAAACACGCCCGGATGCAGGAAGCTCGAATCATAGCCGAACGGTGCAACTCGCAAGAAGCGCTCCACGCGTACGTCGCCAAGAAGCTGTCGTTTCCCGACTATTACGGGGGAAACCTCGCCGCGCTCGCGGACTGCCTCTCCGAGATCGGCGTCCCGACCCGCATCACGTTCTCCATCGACGAGGACGCACTCGAGCCGGGCATGCAGGCGTACATCCTGCGCTTCGTCCAAACATGCGCGAGAGAGGCCCTCGTGAACGAGAACCTCTCCCTTGTAATCGAGCACTGAGCCCGAACCGGCCCGGATACGGGCGCGGCTATCCTTATTGCATGCCGAGCTTGAGCGCCTCCAGGTTCTTGTCGATGAGCGCGGCCTTTCGCGCGGGAACCGTCTTGCGGATTGCCGCCTCGATGGTCTCATAGGAGCAGAACCCGGTTTCCTTGAGCATCTTGCCGACGAGCACGATGTTGGCAAGGCCCTTCAACCCTGCTTCCTCGGCCATGTTCGTCGCCTCGAGCTCGAACACCTCGCAATCCTCGCGCTCGGGCTTCTTGTTGACGAGCGACGTGTCGATGAAAATCTTGCCGCCGGGCGTCACCTCGTTCTCGAACTTGATGAACGACGGGTTGTTCATGGCGATGAGCACGTTCGGATTCATGATCAGGGGGCTGCCGATGGGCTCGTCCGAAAGCGTCACGGAGCAGTTGGCGGTGCCGCCGCGCATCTCGGGACCGTACGACGGCAGCCACGAAACCTCGTGGTCGTCCAGAAGGCCCGCATATGCGACGACCTTGCCTGCGAACAGGAGGCCTTGCCCGCCGAAACCGGCGAATACGACTCGCATCTCCTCCATTACCGCTCACCTCCCTGAGCCTTGTTCATGGCGTCCTCCACCTTCTGCTTGCTGGGAAGAGCCGCCAGCTGAGGGTTGTCGGCCATGGCAATCGGGCAATCCGCGGCGCGTGCCGCTGCCGCCTCGGCCGCGTTCGCGAAACCTTCGGCGACGACGTCGCGGTACACTCCGAGCGGGTAGTACGGCAGCATGTTCTCGCGCATCCACTCGAACGCGTCGGTCGGCGTCATGCCCCAGTTCGTCGGGCACGTGGACACGACCTCGACGAGCGAGTATCCGATACCGTCTATCTGGTTCTGGAACGCCTTCTTGATGGCCTTCTTCGCCTTGCGGATGTTCTTGGGGCTGTCGACCGTGACGCGCTCGAGGTACGCGACGCCGTCGAGCGACGAGAGCAGCTCGCAGACGCGCACGGGATAGCCGGCAGTTGATACGTCGCGGCCGTAGGGCGAGGTCTGCGTAACCTGGTTCGGCAGCGACGTCGGCGCCATCTGGCCGCCGGTCATACCGTAAATCGCATTGTTGATGAAGATGATCGTGAGCTTCTCTCCGCGCGTGGCGGCATGGACGGTCTCGGCCATGCCAATCGACGCCAAGTCGCCATCGCCCTGGTAGGCGAACACGACCTTGTCGGGATGCACGCGCTTGACACCCGTAGCGACCGCGGGAGCGCGGCCGTGGGCGGCTTCTAGGAAGTCGCAGTTGAAGAAGTTGTACATCATGACCGAGCAGCCGACCGGCGACACGCCGATCGTCTCACCTTCGATTCCGAGCTCGTCGATGACCTCGGCGACGAGGCGGTTCACGATGCCGTGCGTGCAGCCCGGGCAGTAGTTCGTGACGAACTTTGCCAGCGAATGCGGGCGCTCGTATACGATCTTCTCTTCAGCTTGGGCCATCTTACTCACCCAACCCTTCGTTGATCTGGCGTATTTTGTCGAGTACTTCGGCAGGGGTCGGTATGACGCCGCCGGTGCGGCCGTAGAAATCGACTGGTGCCGCGCCTTCGACGACGAGCCGGACGTCGTCGACCATCTGGCCCATGTTCATCTCGACCGACAGGTACGCCTTCGCCTTGCCGACCGTGGCCTTCAGGGCATCGGTCGGGAACGGCCACAGCGTTATCGGGCGGAACAGACCCGCCTTGATGCCTTCTTCACGGGCGGCTCGCACGGCAGAGCGGGCGATACGCGACGATGCGCCGAAGGCGACGACGATGATATCGGCGTCCTCGCAGTCGACCTCCTCGCTCATCTGCTCGTTCGCCTTTATGACCTCGTAGCGCTCGAAACGCTCGAAGTTGGTTTTCTCGAGCTCCTCGGCGACGAGATACAGCGAGTTCGCGATGTTCTTCTCGCGCTTGTTGCCATGTCCCGTCGTGGCCCACGGCTTCTCGGGAAGCTCGGTGCGCGGCTCGGGAAGCTCTACCGGCTCCATCATCTGTCCGAGCATGCCGTCGCCCAAGATCATGACGGGCGTGCGGTACTTGTCGGCGATGTCGAACGCGCCATAGGCGAGATCGGCCATCTCCTGCACGGTCGAGGGCGCGTACACGACCATCTGGAAATCGCCATGGCCGAGCGCGCGCGTCGCCTGCCAGTAGTCGGATTGCGAAGGCTGGATGGACCCGAGGCCCGGGCCTCCACGCTCGATGTTGATGATCAGGCACGGAAGGTCGGCGCCGGCGATGTAGGACACCCCTTCGCTCTTGAGCGAAACGCCGGGCGACGAGGACGACGTCATGACGCGGGCGCCAGCCGCCGATGCGCCGTACACCATGTTGATGGCTGCGACCTCGCTTTCGGCCTGCAGATAGGTGCCGCCTTCCTTCGGCATGCGCTTTGCCATGTAGGCGGCGAGCTCGGTTTGCGGCGTGATGGGATAGCCGAAGAAGAAGCGGCATCCCGCGCGTATGGCACTCTCGGCGATCGCCTCGTTGCCTTTCATGAGCACTTTCTCTGCCATTCTTATCACCTCCAGACCGTGATCGCGACGTCGGGACACATCACGGCGCACGTACCGCAACCGGTGCACTGGCTTTGGTCTACGCAGTGTGCGGGATGGTAGCCCTTGTCGGTAATGACTTCGCTGTTGAGCTCCACGATGCCGCGGGGGCAAACGGTCGTGCACAATCCGCACCCCTTGCAGAAGAACTCATCGACTTGAATATGAGCCATATCTACCCTCTCGTCCTTTCCCGGGTTCATTCCCAGGGACTTCTAACATACATCTTAAGGCTGTACAAATCGACGTCATATGAAATTTTAGTTAAACAAGGCGGAACGCACGCGGCGACGAGCGGAAGGTCGCACGCGTCGGCGACTTCGCGGGCGTAGACGACGCCGTTCTCGACGACTTCGCGCGTCGTCTCCGCCTTCAGGTGCGCATCGCTCACGAGCGCGGTCGCCTTCAACCTGCTCGCCACCTCGATCTCGCGAAGGTTCTCCACGGCGTCCTCAGGTGCCTGCACGAGGTTCCTGTACCTGTTGAGCACGCATATCATCGCGTAGTCGCCCGCCTCGATGAAACGCGCGTAACGCCCGACCGCGACGGAACCCGCATCGTCACCGCCCACGTCGATGATGACGCGGCGGTTGCCGCCTGCAGTCTCGATTGCAGGCGCGATACGGCCCGTGAGGCTCGGAACATCCAGGCTCGACCCCGATTCCGCGAACACGGGGGCCACCAAGTCGATTCCGTGTTCCTCGAGAAGCTTCCTCTGCTCGGACGCCCTGAAATACGGATTGACTATGTCGAGGTCGATCAGTGTGACCTCGTAGCCTTGCCCTACGAGGTCGATTGCAAGGTTCACGGAAAAGTTCGTCTTGCCGACGCCGTAATGGCCGACGACGAGCGTAACGGGCTTCAAGGCCTCGAGAAGGCCGTTCGGGATTCCCACTTCTGCCAGCACCTCCCGGCTCTACACGAGGCCGTCTATGTTCTTCTCGGCATCGCTCTCGCGAATCGCAACGCGCCTGATCTTGCCGTTCACCGTTCTGGGAAGCTCGCTCACGTAGTCGATGATGCGCGGATACTTGTAGGGAGCCGTCTTGCGCTTGACCCATTTCTGGAGCTCCGACGTGAGCTCGGCCGACGGTTTGAATCCTTCGGATAGGACGATGGTCGCTTTCACCGCCTTGCCGCGGACGGGATCCGGAACGCCGGTGACGGCGCATTCCCTGACCGCATCGTGCTCGAGCAGCACGCTTTCGATCTCGAACGGGCCGATTCGGTAGCCGCTCGATTTGATCACGTCGTCATTGCGCCCGACGTACCAGAAATGCCCTTGCTCGTCGCACCAAGCGGTATCGCCGGTATGGTACCAGCCATCGTAGACAGCCTCCGCCGTCTTCTCGGGGTTGCGGTAGTACTCCATCATGATGCCGGCAGGGTACGGATCGGCCTTTATGCAGATCTCGCCGGTCTCGCCCGTATCGCATCGCGAGCCGTCGTCGCGCTTTATCTCGATCTCGTAGAGCGGCATCGGCTTGCCCATGGAACCGGGCGTCGGCGTCGAATTCACGAGGTTCGCCACCGTGAGCGGCGTCTCGGTCTGCCCGAAGCCCTCGAAGATGGTGAGGCCCGTGTGCTCTTTCCAGAAGTCGAACAGGTCGGGGTTCAACGC
>CAMOUE010000075.1 GCA_946626265.1 uncultured Eggerthellaceae bacterium
GCGAGATGGCGAACACGATGCCGAGCCAGCGCTTATGCAGCGCCTGCTCGATGTAGTAGGCCGGACCGCCGCGGAACTCGCCCTTTTCGCCGCGCACTTTCCAGATCTGGGCGAGCGTCGACTCGACGAACGCCGAGGCGCCGTTGATGAGCGCCATGATCCACATCCAGAAAACGGCACCCGGGCCGCCGACGGCGATGGCCGTCGCCACGCCGGCGATGTTGCCCGTGCCGACGCGACTCGCGGTCGACACCATCATGGCCTGGAACGACGAAACGCTCTTGCCGCCTTCGACATGTTTCTTCTCGGTGATGGCCTTGAACATGTCCTTGATGTGGGTGAACTGCACGCCCTTGGTGCGGATGGTGAAATAAACGCCAGCCGCGATGAGCAGGAACACCAGGAAGTACGTGTACATATAGGTATCGATTGTGTCGGTAATCGATACAAGCGCATCCATATCCATTGATTTGCCTCTTTCTCTCGATAAATGGGAATTATACAGTTATTCCCATTTTCCTAGCAAAATAGTCGGTGAAATCGGCGAGCGCTTCGCGTTTCCCGCGCGCCTCGTGTCTCCCGCGCGCTTCGCGTCCCTTGGGTATCCGCCGGGCCGTCACAGAACTGAAACCGGCTAGAAGCCCCCTGTTGCTTCGTTCTCGCGTACAATGTCAAGCAAACTCGTTGAGGACGAAAGGATTGGCCATGAACATTTCCGATTCCATTACATATGTAGGCGTCAACGACCACGACATCGACCTGTTCGAGGGTCAGTACATCGTGCCGAACGGCATGGCGTACAACTCGTACGTGGTGCGCGGGGGGACGGGCGCCGACGCGAAGGTCGCCGTTATGGACTCCGTCGACGAGCGCTTCGGCAGCGAATGGCTCGGCAACATCGCGGGCGCGCTCGATGGGAAAGAGCCCGACTACCTGGTCGTGCAGCACATGGAGCCCGACCATTCCGCGAACATCACGCGCTTCATGGAGGCGTACCCGTCCGCACAGGTCGTAGCCTCCGCGAAGGCGTTCGACATGATGGAGCGCTTCTACGGCGAAAACTACGAGGATCGGCGCGTCATCGTGAAAGAGGGAAGCGAGCTCGATTTGGGAGGCCGCATCCTGCGCTTCATCGCCGCTCCCATGGTGCACTGGCCCGAGGTCATCATGACGCACGATGCCACCGACAAGGTCCTGTTCACGGCTGATGCGTTCGGCAAGTTCGGAGCGCTCGACGTCGACGAGGACTGGGCTTGCGAGGCGCGCCGCTACTATTTCGGCATCGTGGGCAAGTTCGGCAAACAGGTTCAAGGCGTGCTCAAGAAGGCCGAGGCGCTCGACATCGCGACGATCTGTCCGCTCCACGGTCCGGTGCTTTCCGAGGATCTCGGGTACTACTTGGGCCTCTACAAGACGTGGGCGGCTTACGGGGTCGAGACCGAGGGGGTGTGCATCGCCTATTGCTCGATCTACGGCCATACGAAGGAGGCCGCCGAGCTGCTCGCCCGCGAGCTCGAGGCGGCTGGCTGCCCGAAGGTTGCCATAACCGACCTGGCACGCGACGACATGGCCGAAGCGGTCGAGGATGCGTTCCGCTACGGTACGCTCGTGTGCGCCAGCCCCACCTACAACGCCGACATGTTCCCGTTCATGAAGACGTTCCTCGATCACCTTGCCGACCACGCTTATCAGAACCGTCGCGTCGCGCTCATCGAGAACGGCACGTGGGCGCCGGCGGCGCTGCGCTCCATGAAGGCGAAATTCGAGGGCATGAAGGGCATCGAGCTCGTCGACCTCGAGGTTTCCATCAAGAGTTCGCTCGATGCCGAAACGCGCGCGCAGATCAAGCAGCTTGCCGAATTGCTCGCATAACGATTCGAAAAAGCGCGGGTGGGCCGGCGGTCCGGGGCGACTCGGGGCGGCCGGGCACCCGCGCCCATATCATTTGGAAGGGAAGTGCCCATGATCGAGGCGCTCGACATACGCGTCCGCGGAATCGTGCAGGGCGTCGGCTTCCGGCCGTTCGTGTACCGGCTGGCGCGACGCTACATCATCAACGGCTGGGTCCTCAACGACCTCGACGGCGTGTTCATCCACGCCGAAGGCGAGACGAAGCTGCTCGACGAGTTCGTCACCGAACTCCACATGGATCCGCCGCAGGCGGCCAAGATCACGGAAGTCGAGCTGAGGGAGGTTCCGCTCCAGGACTGCACGCGGTTCGAGATCCGCGAATCGAAGGCGGACGAATCCGACGAGGGTACGCTCGTGTCGGCGGATTTGGCGACCTGCGACGATTGCCTGCAAGAGCTGTTCGATCCGGGCGATCGCCGGTACCGCTACCCGTTCATAAACTGCACGAACTGCGGCCCGCGCTTCACGATCATCGACTCGCTGCCCTACGACAGGCCTGCCACGTCGATGGCGTCGTTCGCGATGTGCCCCGATTGCGCACGCGAGTACGCCGACCCGGGCGACCGGCGCTTCCACGCCCAGCCCGACGCCTGCTTCGAATGCGGCCCGTCGCTGAGCTTCGCGGATACCGCAGCAGGCGCAGACGTGACCTGGGCGCATGGCAGGGAAGAGTCCGACGCGATCCTGGAACGCGCCGTCGACGTGCTGGCGCGCGGGGGAATCCTTGCCGTCAAGGGGCTCGGCGGCTTTCATCTCGCATGCGACGCGTCCGACCCCGAAGCCCTCGAACGCCTGCGCAGCCGCAAGAAGCGCGATGGCAAGGCGTTCGCGGTAATGGTCGCCACGGTCGACGATGCGCGTGCCGCATGCTCCGTTTCCGCTGCGGAAGAATCGCTGCTGAAGTCTCCGGCTCGTCCGATCGTCCTGCTCAGGAAGCGTGCCGATGTTCGCTTGGCCGACGGTCTGGCCGACAGGCTTCCCGAACTGGGCGTTATGCTTCCCGCTACGCCCGTGCAGCATCTGCTCCTTCACGATTTCCGCGAGAGGACGGGTCGCTCGATGCTCGTGATGACCTCTGGCAACATTCACGACGAACCAATCGTGACCGATGACGCAGAAGCCCTCGCGAAGCTCGGAGCCATCGCCGATGCGGTGCTGGGCAACGACAGGCCCATCCTTTCGCGCTACGACGATTCGGTCGTGCGCGTTGTCGATCTCGGCGGGACGAACCGCTATGGCGAGCCGAACGAGGCCATGCAGTGCATCCGCCGGGCGCGCGGGTTTGCTCCCGTGCCGCTCGCGCTTGGCGACGAGAAGGCGCCCGCGGTGTTCGCGGCGGGTTCCGAACAGAAGTCCACGTTCACGTTCGCGCAGGCGGGCGAGGCGTTCGTGTCGCAGCATATCGGCGATCTCGAGGATGCCGACGTCTACGATGCGTGGCTCGAGTCGAAGGCGCGCTTCGAGAAGCTGTTCGGGGTTCGGCCGCGCATGTTCGCCTGCGATGCGCATCCCGAGTACCTGGCGTCGAAGTGGGCGCGCGACGAGGCATCCCGCACGGGCCTGCCCCTGACGGAGGTCCAGCACCATCACGCGCATATCGCCTCCGTGCTCGGAGAGCACGGTTTGTTCGGCCCGTGCTGCGGCATTGCGTTCGACGGTACGGGCTTCGGCGCCGACGGGGCGATATGGGGCGGCGAGGTTCTCATCGCGAACCAGGCCGATTACGAGCGGTTCGCCAACCTGACGTACGTGCCCATGCCGGGCGGCGCCGCGGCGGTCAAGCATCCGCTTCGGATGGCCTACGGCGTTCTCTGGGCGTTCGATTTGCTCGACCACCCTGCGGCCGCAGGGCTGCTCGGGGCGCTTGGCGAGCAGGCGGGCGTTTGCGAGCGCATGATAGAGGGCGGTCTCAACACGCCCTACACCTCTTCCGTCGGCCGTCTGTTCGACGCCGTGAGCGCGCTCGCGGGGGTTTGCGCCGAGCCGACGTACGAAGGCGAGGCGGCGATCCTGCTCGATGCCGCGCGCGTCGAAGGGTCCGTCTCGGAAGACGACGCCGCGCGATACGCGTTCGCGGTCACGAAGAACGCGGCGTTGCCGACGAGCACGGCGCACGACACGTCGGTCGTGCTCATCGATGCCGCACCTACCGTGAAGGCGGTGCTCGACGATATCGTTGCAGGCGTTTCTGCGGGCGAGATCTCCCTGCGCTTCCACGATGCGGTCGTCGGCGCCGTCGTGATGGCGGCAGAGCTCGTGCGCGCCATGTACGACATCTCGCTCGTCGTCCTATCGGGCGGCGTGTTCATGAACCGCTTCGTCGTGGAGAATGCCGCGCGCCGCCTCGAGGAATCCGGGTTCACGGTCGCGCTCAACGCGAGCTTGCCGCCGAACGACGGATGCATATCGTATGGGCAAGCCGTCGTCGCTTGCGCGTCGCGCTAAAATGTGTAAAAAGGGTCTGACCCTTTTTACACATTCCGAGGGAGGAACACGCTATGTGCTTGGCAGTGCCAATGAAGATAACGCAGATAAAGGATGACGGGATGGCGACTGTCACGGCCATGGGCGCCGTGCGCGACATCGCGCTCGACCTCACGCCCCAGGCCGAGGTGGGCGACTTCGTGCTCGTCCATGCCGGCTTCGCCATTGAGGTCGTCGATGCCCAGTATGCCGAGGAAACGCTCGACCTGATCAAAGACATGGCCGACATGCTCGACGACCCGCTGCTCAACCCCGCCGCGGAAGGCGCGATGGCGTAATGGCGATCGATCTGACGGCCGAGCTGGCCAAATTCAAGGACCCGAAACTCGCCCGCGAACTCGTGCGCGCATGCGCCATGTTCGCCCCCGAAGGCGGCGCGACGCTCATGGAGGTGTGCGGCACGCACACGGTGTCCATTGCCCGCAACGGCATTCGTGACCTCATGCCCGAAGGCACGCGCCTCGCGAGCGGGCCGGGATGCCCGGTGTGCGTCACGTCGAACCGCGACATCGACACCGTCATCGCCCTCGCGCGCGTGCCCGAGGTGACCATCGCCACGTTCGGCGACATGACGCGCGTGCCTGGATCGACGTCGAGCCTGCTCGCCGAGCAGGCAGCGGGCCGCAACATAGAAATCGTCTACTCGCCGCTCGACGCCATCGCGTTCGCCCAGGCGAATCCCGACCGCCAGGTCGTGTTCGTCGGTGTCGGCTTCGAGACGACGACGCCGCTCGTGGCGCGTGCCGTGAAGCGCGCGGCCGATCTCGGCCTCGAGAACTTCAGCATTTTCGCCGCCCACAAGAACATGCCCAACGCGCTCGAGGCGATCATCGCCGACCCGCAGCTCAAGATCGACGCGCTCATCCTGCCGGGCCACGTGAGCACGATCATCGGCTCGGAGCCGTACCGCTTCATCGCCGAAAAATACGGAGTTCCCGGAGTGATCACGGGTTTCGAACCCGTCGACGTGCTTCAGGGCATCGCCATGATCATGCGTCAGCTGCACGAAGGCCGGGCGGAAATCGAGATCGCCTACGCCCGCGGCGTCATGCCGCAGGGCAACCCGAACGCGATCGCGGCGATCGAGGAAGTGTTCGACACGTGCACGGCCACCTGGCGCGGACTGGGTGACATCCCGGAAAGCGGCTATCGGCTCAAGGACGCCTACGCGGAATTCGACGCCGTCAAGCGATTCCAGCCGGAAGTCGAGCCCACGATCGAGCCGAAGGGCTGCCGATGCGGAGACGTGCTGCGCGGCATTATGGCGCCGAGTGCCTGCCCGCTGTTCCGCAAGGTCTGCACGCCCGAGAACCCGGTCGGTCCCTGCATGGTCTCGAGCGAGGGCAGCTGCGCCGCATATTACCGCTACTACTAGAGTGCACACTGGCTCCAGCATGGTAGAATCTCCGCAAGGGAGAATAAGGAGGTGCGGTGATGGACTTGTTCACTGATGTCGTGTTCCTTTCGCGCTTGCAGTTCACGCTGATCGTCGCGTTCCACTTCGTGTTCGTGCCGCTGTCGATAGGCATCGGCCTCATTACGGCGATTGCGGAGACGCGGGCGTACAAATCGGGAAGTCGGGAAGATGCCGACGCTGCGCGCTTCTGGGTGAAGCTGTTCACCACGACGTTCGTCATCGGCGTCGCATCGGGTATCACCATGGAGTTCTCTTTCGGCACCAACTGGGCCGATTACTCGAGGTTCGTGGGCGACATCTTCGGCGCGCCGCTCGCGGCCGAGGCCCTGTTCGCGTTCTTCCTCGAATCCGTGTTCCTCGGCGTGGTGCTCTTCGGGCGCGACAAGGTCTCGCCGCGGTTCTACTGCGTCTCGGCATGGCTGGTGTGGGGTGGCTCGTGCCTGTCGGCGCTTTGGATCCTCATCGCCAACTCGTGGATGCAGACGCCCGCCGGCGCCGCTTTGGCCCTCGACGGCAGCAAGGCGGTTCTGACCGACTTCTTCGGCGCCGCGTTCAACCCCACGACGGGCCTGCGCTACTTCCACACCATCACGGCCGCGCTCGTGATGGGCGGCCTGGTCGCCATGTCGGTCGCGGCGTACCACTACCTCAAGGGAAATCATCTCGACTTCGCGCGCAAGACGCTCAAGACCGGCGTCGTCGTGGCCCTCGTCGCCACGTGCGCGCTGTTCGTCTCGGCGCACTCCACGGCCGTCGGCGTTTGGAACGAGCAGCCGACGAAGCTTGCCGCCATGGAAGGGCAGTACGAGGACGAGGTCCCGCCCCTGTATTTCTTCGGGTTCGTGGACGAGCAGAACGAGGAGGTCGTCGGCCTCGGGCTTCCCGGGTTCACGAGCTTCCTCGCCACGTTCACGTTCGACACCGTGTATCCCGGCCTGAATTCGCTGGCGGAAACGGAGCAGTTCGACGGCCTGAACCCTTCCGAGCTTCCCGTCAACGCCATCTTCCAGGTCTATCATCTCATGGTCGCCGTCTCCGGCATCTTGGCGCTTCTCCTCGTGATCGTGCTCGTCGGGATGAAGACGGGGAAGATCGAGAATTGGAAATGGCTGCAGAAGCTGCTGGTGATAGCGCCCATCTTCCCGCTGGCGGCTATCGAGGCGGGCTGGTTCACGGCTGAGCTCGGTCGCCAGCCCTGGGTCGTGTACCCCTCGGTCAGCGGCCCCGACGGCGTTTCCCTGCTGACGAGCCAGGCGGTCTCGACGTCCGTGACGGCCCCAGAGCTCCTGCTGACCATCGTTTTGTTCTGCGTCGTCTACCTGATCTTGTTCGTGGCGTGGTGTCGCCTCGCCTCTGCATGCGTGAAGGAAGGGCCCGTCGCCCAGCACGATGGCGACGAGGCCGCCCTGTCGTTCGTCGAGAAACTGGCCGGCACTGCGAAAGGCGGTGAGTAACGTGGAGTTCACGGTCTTGCAAGTCCTTTGGTATTTCCTCATTTTCCTGCTCATTGCCGGATACTTCGTCCTCGACGGGTTCGATTTGGGCGCGGGCGTGCTCATGCCGTTCCTCGCCAAGAACGAGGAGGAGCGCGACATCGTCCGACGGAGCATCGGCCCGGTATGGGATGGCAACGAGGTGTGGCTGCTCACGGCGGGCGGCGCGCTGTTCGCCGCGTTCGCGCCAGCGTATGCCACGACGTTCTCGGGCTTCTACCTGGCGATCATGCTCGTGCTGTTCGGCCTCATCATCCGCGCGGTCGCCATCGAGTACGCTCATCGTGACGTGAAGTGGCGCTCGTTCTGGAACGTCCTGTTCGTAATCGGCTCGCTTTTGCCGGCGCTGCTGTTCGGCGTCGCGGTCGGAAACATCTATGCGGGCATCCCGATGGACGCGGGCGGAAACTACACGGGCGTCCCGCTCCTCGGGCTCGTTACGCCGTTCACACTGCTTTGCGGCTTGCTCGGCCTGGCCATGTTCTGCGCCGCAGGTGCGGGATGGATATGTCTGAAGGCTCCCGTCGGCTCGGATTTGCGCGAACGCGCCTTAGGGATGCGGCGGATCATGCAGGTTGTCGCGATCGTCCTGTTCGCGGCGATTTCCGCGTTCGGCCATTTCCTGATCCAACCCGACATGGTCGCCTCGCTCGGTGCGCTGCGTTGGGTTTGCGCCATCCTGTTCGGCGTCGCAATGGTGGCGAGCTTGGCGATCGGGGCGAAGGGCGACAACGACATCGTCCCGTTCATCTGCCAGTCCGTGGCGGCGGTTGCGCTCGTGTTCCTGCTGGCGTCGTCGATGTTCCCGAACTTCGTCGTGGCGACGCCCGACAGCATCGGCCCGGCGATTTCTCTGGCAAACGCCTCGGCAGGGGATCTGACGTTGGCGTGGATGACGGGCATCGCGTGCATTGGCGTGCCGCTTGTGCTAGCCTATCACGTCATCGTCTATCGGACGTTCCGCGGGCGACTCGAGTTCGAATAGCTGCTAGAAAGAGGTTTGCGTGCCCGGTGAAGTTGTGACGCTTGATGAAAGGGAGAGCCAAGCCGACGACAAGCCAGAACGCTACCCGTTTCTCATACGCGTGTACGGCGTGCTCAGCATCGTGGGCTCGCTCATTCAGGTCAATCTCGCCATACTCGTCGCGCTCGCATTCGTTCGCGGCGAGATTGACCTGTCGCCGCTGGACGGCATAACGGCAACGACGCTCGTCATCGGGGTCGTGGCACTCATCCTGTCGCTCGTGGTCGCGATCATGTTCATAGTCTTGGGCGTGCGCCTGCTGCTCGGCAAGCGCCACCGTGCGGCAACGATCGCGAATGCCATGATCGCGGTCGAGGTCGCATTCGGCCTATGCGTCGTCTTGCTGTACGGTCTGGGCGAGCGCCTCGTCCCCACGCTCGTGAACATCGTGATCCTCATTGTGCTGCAGACGTACTCGGACCCCGCCCTCCGCGACGAGCGCCGTCTTCAGCGGAAACTGCAGCAGCTTGAGCGAAAGGCGGAGGCCGAGGACGGCACGCTCGGAAGGGACCTGACGGGCAAAGGCTACATCACGCTCAACTTCTTCAACATTTTCTGGGTGTTCGTCATTTGCTGCGTGCTCGGGCTCTTGGTCGAGATCGCATACCACATGATCGTCGTGGAGCCGGGGGTCTACCAGGACCGCGCCGGCCTCCTCTATGGGCCGTTCAGCCCCATCTACGGAGTCGGCGCCGTGCTCATGACGATAGCACTCAACAGGTTCCACGACAGGAATCCGCTTGTTGTCTTTCTGGTGAGCGCCGTGATCGGCGGGGCGTTCGAATTTTTCGTCAGCTGGTTCATGGAAACCGCGTTCGGCATCACCGCATGGGATTACACGGGCACGTTCCTCTCGATCGGCGGCAGGACGAACGGGATGTTCATGTGCATGTGGGGCTTTCTTGGCCTTCTGTGGATCAAGTTCGTCCTGCCCGTCATGCTCAAGGTGGTGAACAAGATTCCCTGGAATTGGCGCTATGGCGTCACTGCCGTATGCGCCACGCTCATGTTCGTTGACGCGGGCTTGACGTTGGCTGCGCTCGATTGCTGGTACCAGCGCGAAGCGGGCGCCATGAACGCCGAGAATCCCTCGGCAATCGTCGAGTTCTGCAACGACAACTACGGAGACGACTTCATGGCGAACCGCTTCCAGTCGATGACCATCGATGCCGACAGGGCCGCGCGCGCCGACTAGGCCGAGCCCCCGCCG
>CAMOUE010000076.1 GCA_946626265.1 uncultured Eggerthellaceae bacterium
GTGTGCCCGCAGTGCGGCGAGGCCAAGTTGCCGCATCGCGTTTGCCCGAACTGCGGCTACTACAAGAACCGCGAGATTATCGAGACGGAATAACTCGATAGTTTACGCATACGAGGAAAAGCCTTCCGGTATCGGGAGGCTTTTTTGCTAACGAGAGAAGGAGCGAACATGGCGAAGAAGGTAACGGTCGCGGTAGACGCGCTCGGTGGGGACAACGCCCCCGACGTCGTGCTTGAAGGCGTGGCGGCTGCGCTGGAGGAGGACCTCGATTTGGACGTGGTGCTCTGCGGCCCGGCCGACGTGGTCGTCAAGTTCGCATCCGAGCACGAGCGCTGCGCCGCCCGCGTCACGACCGAGGTGATCGGAATGGCCGAGCATCCCGCAAACGCCGTGCGCAGGAAGAAGGATTCCTCGATCGTCGTCGGCTGCCGGCTCGTGAAGGAGGGCGTCGCGCAAGGGTTCTTCTCCGCAGGGTCGACGGGCGCGTGCCTCGCCGCAGGCACGCTCGTGATCGGCCGCATAAAGGGCATCGCCCGCCCTGCGCTCGCCACGGTGCTGCCCTCGCCCAAGAAGCCGGTCGTTCTGTGCGACGTCGGCGCGAACGCCGACTGCAAGCCGGAATACCTCGTGCAATTCGCCAACATGGCGAGCATCTACGCGCGCAAGGTACTCGGCGTGAGCCAGCCCTCGGTGGGGCTGCTCAACATCGGCGAGGAAGAGGAGAAGGGCTCGCAGTTCGCGCAGGAGGCCCACCAGCTGCTCAAGGAAGGCTGCCCGAATTTCAAGGGAAACGCGGAGGGGCGCGACGTGCTCACCGGCGAGTTCGACGTCGTCGTGTGCGACGGTTTCACCGGCAACGTGTGCCTCAAGACCATCGAGGGCACTGCCAAGATCCTGTTCGGCGAGATCAAGAGCATGATGATGTCCTCGCTTGCGAACAAGCTCGCGGGCGCGGTGCTCAAGGGCGGTTTGAAGGGCATCGTGCGCAAGGTCGATCCCGATGCGGCGGGCGGCGCGCCCCTGCTCGGCGTGAAGGGCGCCTGCATCGTCGGGCACGGCTCGTCGAACGCCCGCGCGATCAAGAACGGCGTTCTGGCGACGGCCACGTTCGTCCGCAACGACGTAAATGAATTAATCGCGCAAACGGTCTAGCGCCAAAGACCGCCGCTCCAATTCAACTACAATGAAGATGAGGGCATAGGCACTCTTAGTTCCGTATGCCCTCATGTGAATAGCATGGCCGAAGCGCAGATGCGATCCTGCGTTTTGACCACGCTGATTCGAATACGGAGCCGTTTTGAATCGAGGCGTGACATCTTGAACGAAGAACAACGCGAGAAGTACGAAAAAGCCGAGCAGATCATCCAGCATACGTTCGATAACGAGCAGTTCCTCCTGTCGGCGATCACCCATCCCTCAGCTGCCGAGGGCCGATCGGTCCGCTACTCCTACGAGCGGCTCGAGTTCCTCGGGGACAGCATCCTCGGTGCCATCGTCGCGTCGAGGGCGTTCGACTGCTTCCACGAGCTCGACGAGGGCGGCCTCACGCGCATAAAGGTCGCGTTGGTGTCCGGCTCGAGCCTCGCGTCGGTGGCGGAGAGCCTCGGGTTCGCCGACGTCATCATATTCGGCTCGTCCGAGACCGGGACGGGCCGCCGCGGACTTCATTCGGCGCTCGAGAACGTCTACGAGGCGATCGTCGCGGCGCTGTACCTCGACGGCGGAATAGAGGCCGCCGAGGCGTTCGTCGAGCGAACGCTCATGGACCGCATGTCGCTCGACCTGGCCAAGGAGCCGGAGAACCCGAAGAGCGCCCTTCAGGAGAAGCTTCAGGAAGACGGCATCACGCCGACGTACCGTCTCGTCGAGACGCAAGGGCCTCCGCACGACCGCACGTTCGTGGCGCAGGTGTTCGCCGGCGAGCACGGTCTGGCGCAAGGCACTGGACGCACGAAGAAGGAGGCCGAGAGCCAGGCGGCTAAGAGCACGCTTGCCCGCCTCGGCGAGTTCTTCGGGCTCGGCCTGACCGAAGACGAGAAGGCCGAGAAGGCGGCGAGCAAGGAGCAGGCGCGGGCCGAGAAGGCGGCCGCAAAGGCGGCCGAGAAGGCGGAGCGCGCACGCAAGAAGACCGAGAAACGCCAACATAGCGGCGAAGAGGTCCAGTTCAAAGCCGAAGAAATCGAAAGCTAGGTAGTACGTGTACCTCAAGTCTCTCGTCCTCAAGGGTTTCAAATCATTCGCCGACAAGAGCGTTTTGGAGCTTCAGCCCGGCATCACGGCCATCGTGGGGCCCAACGGCTCGGGGAAATCGAACATCTCCGACGCCGTTCTCTGGGTCCTCGGAGAACGCTCTGCCAGGAACCTGCGCGGCCAGGCGATGGAGGACATCGTGTTCTCCGGCTCCGCCGCCCGCAAGGCCGTGTCGGTGGCCGAGGTCGACCTGGTCCTCGACAACTCGGACGGGACGTTGCCCGTCGAGTACGACGAGGTCGCGATCACGCGCCGCATGTACCGCTCGGGCGAGTCGGAATACCTTATCAACGGCGCCATGGTGCGCAGGCTCGACGTGCTCGACATCCTGCACGACTCCGGGCTCGGAACCGGCACGCATTCGATCATCTCGCAGGGAAGCCTCGATTCGATCCTGCAGTCGAGGCCCGAGGACCGCCGCGCGCTCATAGAGGAAGCCGCCGGCGTGCTCAAGCACAAGCAGCGCAAGGAGAAGTCGGCGCGCAAGCTGCAGGCCATGGAAACGCACCTCATGCGCGTGCGCGACGTCGCCGCCGAGATCGAGCGCCAGCTCGGGCCGCTCGAGCGCAAGGCGAAGCGGGCGCGCGCCTTCGAGGAGGCCAACGCGCGCCTCCAGGAGCTCAGGCTCGAGCTCGCCGTCGACGACCTGCGCACGCTGAAGGCGCAATGGGACGTGCTGTGCGAATCGGAATCGCAGCTCGCCGGAGAGGTCGCGACCATCCGCGAGACGGTCGACGCCTCCGAGCGCAAGGTGGCCGACTACCAGGAGCTCATACGCCGCGAGACCGCCGATGCAGGCGAGCTCGCGAAGAAGCAGCGCCGGGGCGCGCAGCTCTCCGAGCGCTTCGACAGCGCCGAGATGCTGCTGCGCGAGCGCAGGCGCGGGGCCGTCGAGTACGGGGCTGACCTGCAGATAACGCTCGATTCGGCCGCGTCGAGGCGCGAGGGCGCGCTCCACGAGCTCGAAGAGGCGAAGAAGCGCTTCGAGGGCGTCGCGTCGGAATTCGACGCCGCATCGGCGAAGGTCGATGCGCTGCGGAAGGAGAGCGACGAGGCGTATGCCAGGCGACGCGACGTCGACTGCTCGATTTCCGATACCGAAAAGGAACTGAAGAACCTGGAGTCCGACATGCAGCGCGACCAGCGCAAGCTCGCGACGCTCAAGGAGAGCCTGTCGAGCGGCATGGCCCAGGAGAAGATCATAGAGACGCGCAAGGCCGAGCTCTCGGGAGAGCTCGAGCGCGCGGCGGACGAGCACGAGCAGGCCAAGCGCGCCTACCAGGCTGCCGCCGACAAGCTCGAGGCGCTCGTCGCCGAGGAACGAGAGGCCCAGGCGCTCACGCTTGCGAAGTTCGAGGAGCGCGAGGACGCGCGAAGCGCGCGCGACCGCGCCCGGCAGGACCTGAGCGTGCTCGAAGCCGAGCTCAAGGCCGTAGAGAAGGCGCAACGCGCGAGCAGGGAGGGCGACCCGGCGCTCGTATGGCTCGTCGACAACGTCGGCAAGCTGGCGGGGCGGCCCTCGCCGGTCTCCAAGGCGCTCGACGTGCCGCGGGGGCTCGAGTTGCTTGTCGAGCAGCTCCTCGGCGAGAGCATCGAGGGCATGGCCGTCGACGACGCCGGTTCGGCGAGGGACATCGCGCGGCTCATCGTGGACGAAAAGCTCACAGGCGCCGTCTCGCTCGTGATACGCGAGGCGGGCGAGGGCCGGGCGAGCGCGCGCGGGGCAACCGGGATCGGGACGCCGCTCATCGAAAAGCTCGCGTTCGGCGATGACGCCCGCGCCGTCGT
The DNA here is from genome assembly GCA_946626265.1 of uncultured Eggerthellaceae bacterium. GTDB lineage: Bacteria > Actinomycetota > Coriobacteriia > Coriobacteriales > Eggerthellaceae > UBA9715. The sequence goes on from CAMOUE010000076.1 coordinate 4,039, forward strand.
CGAATCGCTCATCGGCGACGTCGTGCTCTGCGACACGCTCGATGAGGCGTTCGAGGCCTTTTCCAAACGGGAAGAGCCGTGCCGCTACATCTCGGCCGACGGGTGCCTTTTGTATCCCAACGGCCTCGTGCGCGTGTTCGGCGAGAAGTCAGATAGCGCAGAGGGCGTGCTCGCCCTCGAGAGGCGCCTGAGGGAGCTCCAGGAGAGGATCGGGGGGCAGAAGGCGTCATGCGAGGCCGCCGAGGTGCGCGCCGCGCAAACCGACGAGAGCTACCGTTCCGCCCAGGCCGCAGCCTTGAAGCTCAGCCAGGAGCTCGCGAACCAGAAAGGCACGTGCTCGGCGCTCAAGGCCGACGAGCAGCGAGCCGGCCAGAAGCGCTCGTCGCTCGGGCGCGAGTTCGAGTCCATCGAATCTCAGGTCGCCGAGGCGCGCAAGTCGATCGAGGACCTGCGGCCGGCGGTCGCCTCGCTCGAGTTGTCTATCGAGGAGCAGGAAAAGCGCAGGGCGGAGTCGAGGGAGTGCCTCGAGGTGCTCAACGAGCGCGTCGTGCCCTTGCGAAAGGAGGCGGCGCAGCTGAGGGAGTCCCTCAACGAGGCGAAGCTCTCGTCCGCGACGCTGAAGGAGAGGAAGACCTACGCCGAGAGGCTCATCGTCGCGCGCCAGCGCGACGTCGACGACGTCGAGGCGGGCACGGCGGAGGCGCGCCGGTCCATGGCCGTCAAGCGCGTCGCGGTCGAGCGCGCGGACGGCCTGCTTTCCGTGTTCGAGGCGATCGCCGAGACGCTCCATCGCAGGACGAGGGTCCTCGACGAGGCGCTCGACGCATCGCAGGACGCGACCGACACCATACACGTGCGCGCGGCCGAGGCGCGCGAGGACGCGCGGCGGGCCCACGACGCGTTCGACGCGGCCAACGAGCGCATGACGCTGGCGAAGGTCGAGAAGAGCCGGCTGGAGATCCGCGTCGAAGCCGCGGTCCAGGCGGTCGTGCACGATTGCGGCGTGCCGCTCGACAAGGCGCAGGAGCTTCCCGCGCTCGAAGACCGCGCATCTGCCGAGGAGGAGGCGGGCCGCCTCGATCGGCGGATAAAGAACATGGGGGCCATAAACCCCGACGCTGCGCAGGAGTACGAGGCGCTTAAGGTGCGCTACGACTTCTTCAGCGGGCAGCTCGCCGACATGGAAGCCGCCCGGCGCTCGCTCAACCGCATCGTGCGCGTCATCGACTCGCGCATGAAGGACGACTTCGTCAAGACGTTCGCGGAAGTCAACGAGAACTTCTCGGACATCTTCGCCCTTCTGTTCCCCGGCGGGCAAGCGCACCTGTCGCTCGACGATCCTGACGACATCGAGAACACGGGCGTCGAGGTCACCGCGCAGCCGCGCGGCAAGCGGCTCACGAAGATGATGCTCATGAGCGGCGGCGAGAAATCGCTCACCGCTTTGGCGTTGCTGTTCGCGGTATACAAGACGCGGGCGACGCCTTTCTATATACTTGACGAGGTGGAAGCGGCGCTCGACGACACGAACCTCCGCAGGCTCGCGGCGTACATAAACTCGTTGCGCGATTCCACGCAGCTGATAATGATCACGCACCAACGCAGGACGATGGAGATGGCGGACGTTCTGTTCGGCGTCTCGATGCAGGCGGACGGTGTCACGAAGGTGGTAAGCCAGAAGCTCGAGCGTGCGCTCGAACATGCCGAATAGGAGACTAACATGGGTTTGTTCAGCAGGTTTACTGAGGGCCTCCAGAAATCGCGCGAATCGTTCCGCGAGGACGTGAACCTCTTGCTCAACCGCGCCCCGAAGGTCGACGAGGAGTTCTGGGACGGGCTTGAGGAAGCGCTCATCATGTCCGACATGGGCGGCTACTCGGCCTCGACGATCGTCGACAAGCTGCGCAACGAGGCGGTCAGGAAGGGCTACCGCGACGCGCGCGACGTGCTCGCGGCGCTCAACGACCAGATCGCCGGCGAGTTCGTGGACGGCGGCGACGCGATCCTCGGCGAGGACGGCATCGTGCTGTTCGTCGGCGTGAACGGGTCGGGCAAGACGACGACGGTCGGGAAGATCGCCAAGCAGGCGAAGGACGCCGGCCGCACCGTCATCCTCGGAAGCGGCGACACGTTCAGGGCCGCCGCCATCGAGCAGCTCGAGGTGTGGGCCGAACGCGCCGACGTCGAGATCGTGGCGCGCGAGCGGGGGAGCGACCCGGCGAGCGTGTGCTACGAGACCATCGAGCGCGGCGAGCAGGTCGGCGCGAACCTCGTGCTCATCGATACCGCGGGCAGGCTTCACACGTCTGCGGACCTCATGCGCGAGCTCGAGAAGGTCGTGAACGTCGTGCGCAAGCGCGCGAACATGCCCGTGAGGCTCGTGCTCGTCATCGACGCGACGACGGGGCAGAACGGCCTGCAGCAGGCGCGCGAGTTCAACGGCGCGCTCGATTTGGACGGCGTGATCATCACGAAGCTCGACGGCACGGCGAAGGGCGGCATCGCGGTCGCCGTCGCCCACTACCTGAAGCTTCCCATCGTGAAGCTCGGCGTCGGCGAGCAGCTCGACGACCTGAAGGATTTCGACGCGAAGGAATACGCAGCCGCGCTCATCGGCGATTTCGGGACGGAATAGCGCCTTGGCCGCTTTGAAAGGAATGCGATATGTTCGATAACCTACAAGACCAACTACAGGAAGTGTTCGACGACCTCAAGGGCAAGGGCCGCCTCTCCGAGGCCGACATCAGCGTCGCGATGCGCAGGGTGCGCATGGCGTTGCTCGAGGCGGACGTGAGCTTCAAGGTAGTGAAGTCGTTCGTCACGAAGGCGACGGCGCGTTGCATGGAAGCCGACGTGCTGGAGTCGCTGACGCCGGCGCAGAACGTCATCAAGGTCGTGCTCGACGAGCTCACATCGCTGCTCGGCGAGAGCGAGTCCAAACTCGAGCTCGCGCCTAACAAGCAGCCGAACGTGATCATGCTCGTCGGCCTGCAGGGTTCCGGCAAGACGACGGCGGCCGCGAAGCTCGCCTACCTCCTGAAGCGCGAGGGGCACAATCCGCTGCTCATCGCATGCGACGTGTACCGTCCCGCCGCGGCCGACCAGCTCGAGACGCTCGGCGGCGAGATCGGCGTGCGCGTGTACCGTTCCGACGAGAAGGACCCCGTCGCGATCGCGAAGGCGGGCATCCGCGATGCGATCGACAACCTCAAGGACGTCTGCATCGTCGACACGGCCGGCCGCCTGCACGTCGACGAGGACATGATGGCCGAGGCCGAGAGCATCAAGGCGGCGGTCGACCCCGACGAAGTGCTCATGGTCGTCGACGCCATGACCGGCCAAGACGTCGTGAACGTGGTCGAGACGTTCTCCGAGCGCGTCGAGTTCGACGGCGTCATCATGTCCAAGATGGACGGCGACGCGCGCGGCGGCGGCGCGCTTTCCGTGCGCGAGGCGACGGGCAAGCCGATCAAGTTCATCTCCTCGGGCGAGAAGCCCGATTCGCTCGAGGTCTTCCATCCCGACCGCATGGCGCGCCGAATCCTGGGCATGGGCGACGTCGTGTCGCTCATCGAGAGCGCCGTCAAGGTGCAGCAGGAGGAAGAGGAGGCCGAGGCCACCGAGCGCCTGCGCAAGATGGACCTTAACCTCAACGACTTCCTCGACATGAACCGCCAGATCCGCAAGATGGGCGGCGTGGGCAAGCTCATCAGCGCGTTGCCGGGCGGCGACCGCATGATGTCGCAAGGCCAGGTCGACGAGCATGCGCTCGACAGGATGGAAGTCATCATCAACTCCATGACGAAGCAGGAGCGCGAGAAGCCCGACATCATCAACGGCAGCCGCCGCGCGAGGATCGCGGCGGGCGCGGGCGTCACCGTCACGGCGGTGAACCAGCTGCTGAAGCAGTATTCCGAGACGCGCAAGCAGGTCAAGAAGATGATGTCGCAGTACAGCGACATGTCGAACAATTCCGGGCGCGGTCGCGGCAAGAAGGGCAAGAAGGGCGGCAAGAAGCGCCGTGGGCCGCGCATGGGCATGCCGGGCCTGGGCGGCATGAGCATGGCCGACATCAAGAAGATCCAGGAAATGATGGAATAGCGCATGGCCGACGCGGTTCAACACGCAGTGGATGCCTCGCGCGAGACGGCCGCCGGTGCCGTGAGGCGTGCGGACGGAGCGGCACACGAGGCGGCCGAAGACAGCCCGTTCGTCTTGACGCTGGAGCTCTACGACGGCAGGGAGAAATCCGTGACCGTCCCCGAAGGCGTCACCAAGATCGGGCGGAGGGCTTTCGCGAACAACCGCTACGTTCGCGAGATCGTCATCCCCGACGGCGTCACCGTCATAGGCGAGGAGGCGTTCGCGTCCTGCGTGAACGTCGAGCGCATCGTCGTCCCCGGTTCCGTCCGCGAAATCGGGGAGGGCGCCTTCAAAGGCTGCTGGAAGCTCGACGGCGTCACGGTTCCGGAAGGCGTCGTCGAGCTGCCGCGCAAGACGTTCGCCCGCTGCAGGTGCCTGAACGACATCGTGCTGCCGAGCACGTTGAAGGTCATCGGCGACGCTTGCTTCCAGTACTGCTCGACCATGAAGGCGCTCGCCGTACCGGAGTCGGTCGAACGGCTGGGGGAGAGCGCCTTCTACGGGTGCCGCGAACTCGAGTCCCTCGAGCTCAACGACGGACTCGACACCATCGAGAACGAGGCGTTCCGCAACTGCATCGCGCTTTGCTCCATCGAGGTTCCCGAGTCCGTTGCCTGGATCGGGCAGCGCTGCTTCAAAGACTGCACCGGGCTCGTCTCGGCATTCCTGCCGGACGGGCTCGAGTTCTTGGAGGAGGGCCTGTTCGAGGGGTGTTCGTCGCTCGATGCGGTTGTGCTGCCGGCCGCGCTCTCGCACGTGGAGTCGCGCGTTTTCGCGAAGACCGGTCTCGCGCAAGACGACCTTTCCATCTCGGACGAGTGCGTCGTCGCGCCTGATGCGTTCGACGAACCTGCTGAATTGCGTGTTGACTAGCCTGTGTCGCAGTAGTCGAGCTTGATTGCAAAAGCTAGGTTTTCCTTAAATTGCAAGCAACCGCCTGGATGCGCAGCGCGGTGGCGCCTGGACGCGCGGCGAAAGTGTTGACTGCAAATCTGGGCTTGTTTAGTGAAAAATGCTGCAAATCGCAGCTTGTATATATAAACAAGCTGCGATTTGCAGCATTTTCAGGTATACAAGTGCGATTTTGCAGTCAACACTTTCGCCGCGTGTTGTATCCCGGCCGCCCGCCGCCTGTCTCGCTCTAACGTGCCCACGACACTCGT
>CAMOUE010000077.1 GCA_946626265.1 uncultured Eggerthellaceae bacterium
TTCCTCGGGTGGTCATGGCGGCAGCTCCGGGAGCGCGCCGGGCAAGCCGGGCGGCTCGCATGGGTCGAGCTCAAGCGCAAGTGCGGCGCCGAGCGGCAGCAGTGCGTCAAGCGACGGCGGCGCGTCGGGTGGCGGCGGCGCGTCGGGTGGCGGCGAGAGCACTTCCTCCGCGGGCGCGTAACGATCCGATGCCGGCGCCACCATGTGCTAGGCGCCGGCGTTCGCAAGAGAAGTATCTACCCGGAGATTTTCAAAAGTGTACATATTTTCTGATTTGCCAAATGCCGACCTGGGGATATTCGGCGCAGAAGAAAAATATGTACACTTTTTTCTAAAGAAGTCACCTGAGTTACAAGAAAATGTGTAAAAAGGGTCTGACCCTTTTTACACATTTTTGGAGTAGGCGGCGCGCAGCTCCTGGCGGTTCTTGCAGGAGGTCTTCTTGAGCAGGTTGCGGACGTGGAACTTGACGGTGCTCTCGGTCACGAAGAGCTCGGCGGCGATCTCGGCGTTCGTGCGCTCGACCAGGACGAGGCGCAGCACCTCGCGTTCGCGCGACGAGAGGTCGAAGCGCGTGGAAAACTCCTCGAACGCGAGCTGGCTGTCCTTGGCAGGCGCGGTCGCGGCCGCAGGTGCGCCGGCTACAGGCTGATACAGCTCGTTGAACAGGCGGAAGAACGCGAACATGGTGCCTACGAACGCCAGCGCGGCGATGGCGACGAGCACGACCGTGCTCTGGCCGACGACCATGTTCACGCCGGTTCCGAGCGCATCGCCCAGGCGCCCGAACAAAAGCCCGAATGCCGCGAGATGCCACTTTCCGCTGCGTGCGGCCATGTCGGCGAACAGCACGATGCGAAACACCGAGAAGAACCCGTAGAAGAAGTAGTCGATCGCCCAGAGTACCAAGCCCGAAATCGGCTCGCCCGACAGAGCAAGCAGAACGAAGGGCGTCACGAGGGCGGCAGCGCAGCAGATGGCACCGTATTTGCGGCTCTGGTCAGCCACGATGCCGGCAATCACGAGCCCCGTCGCATAGAACAGGCGTGAGAATTCCACGCTGATGCCGGCCTCGATGTCGGCGGAAGGGAAGCTGAAGCCGAGGTTTTTCACCAAGCTCATCATGAGCACGGTGGCGCAGGCGAGCACGATGAGTTTCAGGTCGAAGGAATGGGCGACCTCGCTCGCGCTCGGGCTCGGCGAAACCCCGGGGCGGTTGGAGACGGCGGCTGGAATCGTGCGACCAGCGCGCGAAGCTCCAAGGCCGTCGCGCGAAGCTTCAAGCTCGGCGTCCGAAACCTCGCCGATGGCGGCGCCTTCCGCAGGAAAGCTTTGCGCCCTCGCGAACACGATTCCGATGGCGGCGAGCGACAAGACGCCGCATACGGGGATGCCCGTCAAGAAGGGGAGCGGCCCCTCGATCGTCGAGAGCAGCCAGGTCAGCGTGATGGAGCAGGCATAACCGACGCCGAAGACGATCCCACGGCGTTCTTCCGCAACGCAGTACGCTAGCTGGGTCAGATAGCAGGCCGCAATTACGCCGCACGCGAGTCCCATTAAGTACCCGAACGCGAGCGTCCCGCCAAGCGACGTGCTCGCAATCGCGGGCACTGCACACGCGAAATGGATGATGAGCGCGGAGATGAAAATGCGGCTGTCGCGCACGATCATGCGCGGTTGACGGCGCATGACGAGGGCCGCGATGCAAATGCCTATCGCTTGGCACGCGTAGCCGCCGATCATCGTGAACCCGTCGGCTTGCGCGGGCGGGACGAACTCCATGATGTGGTAGAGCCAATCCATCCACGTTGCCGTCGTCAGCGTGAAGCACGTGAACACGAGCAGGCCCACGAAGGCGGCGCTGCGCCATGCGGGGACATGAGCGCCGTGCGGGCGAAGGGTCGTTTCCGTCTCAGCGATATGTGTCGTATTCTCCGCCATGTGCAAAGTGTAGTAAAAAACGCGCGAACACGACACCTATCCGTGCGCCTAGTCGGCGGGTTGGCGCCGACCTAGCCCAAAACTAGCCCTCGAAAACGGCTGTCTGACCTTGAATGCCGCTGTTGCAGGCTCAATTTTAAATGTTTACTTAACAACGTGAGAATGTGACAGCGTGGCAGGGCTACGTGCCCTGCCACACCCCGTACTAATGTGACAGGGCTACGTGCCCTGCCACATTGCGCCCCCCGCTCAGAGATCGGAGGATGCCATGCGAGCGATTCGAAAGCATGATAGTCGAAGGAAACCGTTGGCGCACCGATTCCTGTGCGTGGCGATGAGCGTGGTCCTCGCGCTCGGCATGACACCGGGGCTCGCGCTTGCGGCCGAGGGCGGCGGCGACGGCACGCCGGCAGGCGTGGATCTCGTGGCGGGCAGCGCGCAGCTCGGCGGGACGAACGAGCCTGCGGGTTCCACGCGCAACGGCAACGAGCCCGAGGGCGACGAGCATGACTATGCCGGCACGCAGTTCAGGTGGACCGACGAGACCGCAAAGATTGAATACACCTGCTATGTGACCAGCCCCAAAGATCAAGATGCGACGGCCGCCCTGTACTGGATCAGCTATGTTGGCGACGACAGCAGCCGCTACGCCGAACCCGTAACGCTCGAGTACGGTGAGCTCGACGTCGAGATCCCATCCAGCATCGACGGCTATTCGATCACAGAGCTCGGAAGCACGGACTACGGCACCTACGACTACCTCATGTACGATCTCGAGGTTGGCAGCATCACCGTCCCCGCAACGGTCAACAAGGTGAACCGAATCTACCCGGATTACTGCCTTCGCGAAATCATCTTCGATCCCGCTTGCCAGGTGACCGAAATCCCCGACAATTTCATCGCCAAATACTACCTTGAGACGGACGCTTCGCTCGAGCGCGTGGTTCTGCCAGATAGCGTGGAGCGCATCGGCGCCCATGCCTTCAGGAGAAACGTCAACCTCGCGAGCGTCAACATGCCCGCGAATCTCAAGACCATCGGCGATTACGCTTTCGCGTCGACCAGTCTGAACGCGATAAACCTGCCCGAAGGGCTCGAGACGATCGGCGAGGGCTCTTTCTGCTCGGATCCCGCCGCATCCGAGGTGACCGCCACCTCCCTCGACATCCCCGACAGCGTGAAGACCATCGGCGATTACGCCTTTGCCAATGCGGGCGGGCAAGGTTGGGATAAGAAGACGGGCGTGTATGGGGTTGACGACAGTCTCGGCACTCAGCCCTCGTCTCTCACGTCCATCACGCTGGGATCGGGCCTCGCGCATATCGGCGCGTATGCCTTCGCCAATTCTCAGATCACGAACCTCGTCCTGCCGTCTTCGCTCGAAGAAATCGGAAACGGCGCTTTCGATAGCAGTTCACAGCTTCAAACCGTCATATGGGACGATCTCGACGCAGCCAAGCTGACATCCATTGGCAGCAATGCCTTCGATTACTCCCCACAGCTGCGAAGCTTCGAGATGCCGGTGAGCGTCACCGAAATCGGAGATTACGCCTTCAGTGGATGTGAAGCCTTGCGCGATATCTCGTTGCCACCTGGTCTCGTGAGCTTGGGCGAATATGCTTTCATCAATTGCTCGTCGCTGGAAACCGTGAGCATTCCCGGGACACTCGAGGATTTCGGGAAAGGCGCCTTCGAGCGCTGTACTGCACTCGACGACCTCACTCTCAGCGAAGGACTCGAGACGATCGGCCGGTTCGCGTTCGTGGAATGCAGCAGTCTCAAGAAAGTGACGATTCCCCGCAGCGTAAGACTCATCGACCAGCATGCCTTCGGCGACTGGAGCGTGAAATACGGTGGCAATTATATCGATAGCCTGAAAGGCGCCGGCATCGAGGAGCTCAACATCCTGGGCGGAAGCGTTCCGCTCTCCATCGGCGCGGCTGCCTTCGCGGGATGCGTGAGCCTCAACGGCAAGACGATCACGTTGCCCAAGCGCGTGAGCAAGTTGGGCGGCGGCTCGTTCGTGTTCATCCAGGATGCCACGTTCGTCATCGAGAATCCCAACATCGAGGTTTACGACAGTGAGGCGGACAGCTCGGTAGATATCCTCGATGCGGTGCACTATTACCTTGCGGCTCTGACCTCGGAGCTCACGCTTCCGATCTCGCAGCGCGACTTCGCCCTCATCTACAGCGACGATCCTGTCGAAGAAGAGGAAGAGGATGGTTCCATCTATTACATCGTCAATGCCCCCGACCCGTGGGCGAGCGATGACTATTTCGACGTGCAGAAGTTCCTCCCCAAGCCCAACGGCTCGGTCGTGCGCTATCCCAACACGCTTACGCGCGAGACATCGCCTACGTTCTGGGGCTATCTTCTGATAAACGAATACGACGAAAACAACTACGACAACAGTTTCCGGCCGACTTTCGAAGCGGCGGAGATAACCCCTTCGGAAGAGGAGGAAGATCCCGTCGTAGACGTAGAAGGCGCGGGTCGGCTCGAAGTGACCACGAAGGGCAGCACGGGTATCACGGCCAACATATGCGTCTTCGATGCGGACGGCAATCTGGCGGCGAGCGCCCAGGCCCTGAACCGCTACGCGCTCATCACGGGGCTCGAGCCCGGCGCCTATACCGTCGTGGCATTCTCGAAGAACGGCTACTTCTCCACGGTGGGCAGTCTGGACGGCTTCGCAGCCCTCGGCATCGACGCGAGCCAGTACGTTCGGGCGAGCGCGATGATCGTGGCGGGGGAGGACACCCAGCTCGAGCTGACCGTGCCCAAGATGACCGCCGCTTCCGCCAACTTGGTGCAAAGCTCGAGCGTGGCCATTTCCAAGCAGCAGACCTACAAGGACCAAGAGTTCTTCGCGACCGTGAACTTCCGCATGGAGTCCGGCAAGACGGCGAGCGCACTCAAGGTGAAGCTGCCGGAAGGCCTTGCACTCACGTCGGTCTCGTCGGCGAAGAAGAGCTACGGCACGAGCGGCTACGACGCTGCCACGCGCACGCTCACCGTCCCGCTCGATAGCGCCGACGCGCAGACCGGGCGCATCTACGTGGGCCTCAAGGCCACCGAAACCGGTCGCCACGTGGTGAGCGCCTCGGTCGTCTCGGATGGCACGACCGTGCCCGTCGGCGACGCCGCCACCACGGTGCGGGCGCTTTCGCTCGACCTTCCCACAGAGCCCGTCCAGGGCAAGGCTTTCACCGCCACGGTTCACGCGGCTCCCAACACCGAGGTCACGCTGCAGGTTGCGGACATGACGGAGACCGTGACCACCAACAAGGCGGGCAACGCGCAGACGAGCTTCGACCTCTCGGACGTGGAAACGACGCTCAGCTACACGATCGTCGTCGCCAGCGTGGACGACGACGGCACGACTATTTCCGAAACGGGCATGGTCGAGTTCGAGGCCACGCAGACCAGCATCGCGACGCTCGAGGACTTCACCTTCATCCATGCGGGCAAGCAATACTACATCGTGCGTGCGGGGCACACGCAGCCGCCGTCGAAGTACTATACCTACATCGCCAACGGCAAGGAGACCAACAAATACTGGACCTTCACCGCGACCTACGAGAGCGCGATGCCGCTCAAGGTCGGCGGCGCTGCATCGCAGGTCATCCAGACCAGCTATTGCACGGTGCGCGTGCAGATGCTCGATGGCAGCTCGCGTTTCGTGAAGCTGCCGATCATCTCGTCCGTGGAGCAAGATGACGGGACCTACCTCAACACGTTTGCGGGCACGCTCTACCTGGAGCAGGCGGGCGACCACGTGTTCCCGACTTCGCTCGTGCCCTGCGCCTTCGACGTGGCGCTCCATACGGCGCTCGACAGCGACGAGGTCGAGCGCACGCAGGCCGACATCGACGTGCTGCGAAATCAGCTTTTCGAGCCCCTGCCGCATTGGAAAGCCGTGCGTCTGCCGGACAGGGCCGACGAAATCTTCGGCGACGAAGCCGAAGAGGATGCGACGGGCCAGGCCGTCTTGCCGTGGGAGAGTGACGAAGACTACTCCTGGGTCTTCTTCTATCAGGCTTACTGGGAGGAAGTGCTGGAGAGCTACGAGGACGCCGTCGATAAGGGCTGGATTAGCCAAGAGGAATTCGAGCAGGTGCAAACGGCCGTCGATCAGGGCGAAAACCTCGTTGGCAAGGCTGGCGAAGCTCTCGACTTCGTGACCGGCGCCGAGAAGCCGATGGCGGAGTGCGACGACTTCTCTGATTGGTTCATCAATACCTACGACCTCGAGGACGGCTTGCCCTTCGACTCCGACCAGCTCGCCAACGACGGTTGGGATGTGACGCCGGACGGCAACGCGGGCAGCGCGAACGCCGGCGGCACTGCCGGCGGGACGCCGACCGATGGGATCATGGGCACGAACTACACCGAGCCGAGCAATGTTGCGACCAAGACGACCTATGGGAACGATGGCAGCGTCCAAAGCGTGCAGTACCGCGATTCCAACGGCAACGGCGCCACCATACCGGTGGGAAAGGCGCTCGCCAATTTCGACGTCAAGATGACCGACGGCGGATCGGATTGGGGCGACATCACCAACGACGTCCTGCAGGCCGGCCTCATCGACTACAACACGACGAAGGCGGCAGTCCTCGCTGCCGACTACGAGATTTACAAGAACCTGCCAGACGGTTCGGCAGCGAAGCGTGCTTTCGACAAGTATTGCGCTTCCAGGTTCCTGCAACATGGCGAGAAGCCCATCAAGGGCGCGAGCTGGCTGCTGACCTTCCGCAATCGCGCGAAGCAGAGCAAGGAGCTGGCCAACCACTATGAAAACGCCGCCGAGGCACGCGGCAACGTCGAGAACCTCGAGATCCGCCTGAACTATCTGCGCATGCACAATCTCGTCGGCACGCCTTGCTGGAAGGCGCTCGTGAACGAACGCGACTGGGCCATCATCGCGGCGGACGGCCTTACAACGCATCGGGACTGGAGTGAGTACGACATCATCCGCGGCGTGACCTTCGACGTCTTGGGTCTCGTGGGCGACAAGGCCGGCCCGGTGGGAAGCGCGGCGGTCTATGCCGGCGACAAGATCACGGGGAAAGCCGTTTCCTACAACATGGACTCCAACAAGCGCGTGCTCGATCCGGCGCTGAAGAAGCTCAACGAGGCGCATTTGAAGCGCTTGGAAGACTGCGGCGAAGACAAGCCCGGCGATGCGCCCAACGTGGTGCCGCCCATCCTCGACCCGTCGGGCGTCGTGTACGAGGCGTTTCCCGCCAATCTGCTTGCGGGCGTGACGGCGACGGTGTTTGCGGTGGAAGAGGGCGTGGTTGCAGACGAGCCGTGGGTCGCCGGGGATTACGACCAGGAAAACCCGCAGGTCACCGGTTCTGAGGGCTTCTTTGGTTGGGACGTGCCGCAGGGCGCTTGGCAAGTCAAGTTTGCCAAGGACGGCTACGAGTCGGTTTCGACCGATCCTCTGCAGGTCCCGCCGCCGCAGGTGGGGTTGGAGGTCGGCATGATTGCCACCGCAGCGCCCGAGGTCGAGAGCGCGACGGCCGACGCCCGGACGCTCGAGGTCGCCTTCAACCAGTACATGGATGCGGGTGACGATACGCTTGCCGATGCGGTTGTGAAGGTCAATGGCGCGGCTGTGGCTGCGAGCGATTTGAGCTGGAAAGATGTTGTTGATGCTACGACCGGGCAATTCTCCAAGGCGCTGGTCGTTCCCGTGCCCGCCGGCACCAAGGCGGGCGATACGCTGAGCGTGAGCGTTTCCGGCGTGAAGAACTACGCGGGCAAGGTGCTTGCGTCGACGTACGCGGCGAACGTTTCGGTGGCGCCGCGGCCTGCCAGGCTCGACTTCAACTTCGAGGACACCATCAGCCTGCAGGTGGGCACGAGTCGCCCGACGAGCGTGCGCGTGTACGATGCGGACGGCAGCCTCATGGAGGGCGTGCGCCTCACGGCGTCGCTCGACAACGGCATGTTCGCCAGCGTGGACGATGCGGATGCGGTGACCGACGAGGAAGGCGTCGCAAAGCTGCAGCTCGAGGCGCTCATGCCCGGCATGAGCGAGCTGACCGTGCAGGTGGAAGGCACTGCGCTCAGCGGTACCATCAACTTGCTGACCACGGCCGAGGCCAACAAGGCTGCACGGCCCACCATCCGCTTCGTTGACAGGGAGACTGACGAGACAGTCAAGACCATCGGCGAAGGCGCGCCGAACGAGAACACGGTGTACATCAACAGGCCGACGGACATGTATGTCGAGTCTGCCACCGAGGGCGCGACCATCTACTACACGCTCGATGGCAGCTGCCCGTGCCAGAACACGGCTGGGCGCGCTGCCAACGCCAACGGCACCTCCTTCACTTTAGATGGCGTGACCACCGCCGACTTCATCTTTGCCGCTAACAAGGACGGTATGGACTACAGCGAGCGGTTGAAGGTGAACATCCGGCTGGGGCAGGATCCTGCGGAGATTCAGGACATCGCCGGCGCCACGGTCACGGGGCTCGGTGCGAAGACCTACACGGGCTCGGCGCTGAAGCCCGCGCCGACGGTCTCCGTCGGCGGCAAGACGCTGGCCGCGGGGACGGACTACACGCTGTCGTACAAGGACAACGTGAACGTCGGCACCGCGACCGTGACGATCACGGGGACCGGCGCGTTCACGGGCACCGTGAGCAGGAAGTTCAAGATCAACCCAGCCTCCATCGCGGCGGCGACTGTTACCGCGAACCCCACGAGCTACACCTGGACGGGAAGCGCGCTCAAGCCCGCCGTCACGGTGAAGGTGGGGACGAGGACGCTCGTCGCCGGCACCGACTACACGGTCGCGTACTCGGCCAACATCGCGGTCGGGACCGCGAAGGTGACGGTCACGGGCAAGGGCAACTACACGGGCACGGCGACCAAGAACTTCACGATTGCGAAGGTCCCGATTTCGAAGGTCGCGGTCTCGGGCGTCGCCAACAAGACCTACACCGGCGCGGCGCAGGCCCAGGGGCTCAAGGCCACGTACGCGGGAAAGACGCTCAAGGCTGGGACCGATTACGATTTGGCCTACTACAACGCGAGCAAGAAGGCGATTGCGGCCGGGTCCGTGAAAGCCGCGGGCACGTACTACGTGGCGATCAAGGGCAAGGGCAACTACACCGGGACGAGCGCTTTGAAGGCGTTCAAGGTTGCGCCGCGTGCCGTGACCGCGGCGGCGGTGTCGGGCGTCGCCAACAAGACCTACACGGGCAAGGCGGTTGCCCAGGCGCCCAAGCTCGTCTACAACAAGATGACGCTCAAGGTTGGGACCGACTACACGCTGGCGTACTACAATTCTGCCAAGAAGGCGATCGCGGCTTCGGCCGTCAAGGCCGCAGGCACCTACTATGTGGCGGCGAAGGGCAAAGGAAACTACACCGGG
>CAMOUE010000078.1 GCA_946626265.1 uncultured Eggerthellaceae bacterium
CCGTGCCGATGCACGCGTAGCCGACGCCCTCGATGAGGCGACCGGCGACCAAGCCGATGTAGCTTGGCGATGCGGCGCTGATGACGGCGCCGACGAGCGCGCATCCGAGAACCATGACGCCGGTCTTCTTCGTACCGAACTTCATGATGATCGATGCCGCCACGAACGACAGCACGAAGCCGACGTAGCCGTTCAGCGACATCAGGAAGCTCATGGCTCCCTCGTCGATCTCGAGCGCCGGCAGCACCAGCGAGACCGTCGCCGGCAACTTGTTGTTGTTTACTGAAATGAGGATCGACGCGATGATCGCCACGATGGCGACCACCCACGTCAACCCCGTTTGGTTGATTTGAGCCCTCTTCTGTTCAGCGGACATCATCATCCTCCTTGATTTTCCTGCCTTTGATATGGGCAATTGCCCTTTCGACGGAACGAGTCTAGGATGGCGGCGGCTCGTTTCCCGGAGAGCTTTGTGACAATATGAGGCCAGGCGACAACCTCGGCGTTACAATTCCGCTATTTTGTTCCGAGTTTTGCCCCTGCGCGACGGCTGTAGACGCGGACGGTCGCGGCTCCTCAACGGCAATCCCGCAAGTTCGGAAACGTCACAGGACCATCCCGCCGAAGACGTTGGAACTTGCCCCCGAAAGTACCGTAATGACACCAGCCAGCCTGAACCGACTGCAGCGTTACGCCATCGGGCGCGCAATTTTTTGCTGACTGGCAAATTTGCGCCGCAAAAATGGATTAGTACACAGAACCGCAGATTGCTTGAAATTTCATATGCCCTCTGTACTGGCCTTTTGCAAATCTGCGAATTTCGTTTGATACGCTCGGCAATTGCGTAATCGAATAACGCCTGGTTCGTCTCCTCCGAGTTGCGCACTAATCCATTTTTGTGGCGCTCTTTTGCCAATCTGCCGTATCGAACGGGCCGTAGCTCCAAAGCTGAAGCGACAACCTCGGCCATACGAGGACCTGCGCCACGCTGTCCGGGCGATTCTTCCGCGCAGCCAGTATAATTGCAGCGGCGAGCCAATATTGCAGCGGCGACTCAGTATTGCAGCGGCGATCCAGGCTCGCAATCAGTTTCCGACGCAAGCAACGAACCGCCCGAGAGGAGGTGAAGGGCGTGCCCAGAAAGAAGAAAGCTCCGAAGTCGGGCGCCGTCTGGCGCAGGTCGGCAGTCGAGAACACGCTCGACCACATGCCGAAATACAACGGCTACGCATGCGGCCACGGTGCGCACGGCGATTCCAAGTACAACCGCGCCAAGGCCAAACGCGCCTGGCAAGACGAACTCGAACCCCGAGGAGCCCGCAACCGCGGGCTCCTTCCCTTTGCGGCGGCGAACAACATAGGCGCAACATGCGCGATAATGGTTGCCAAGCGCAACGAGAACGTTTCGAAAAGCCCGCAACGCAACACGAACGGAGAACCATTTATGGCACTTTCCCAAATTGACGGCAAATAGCTCGCGGCAGAACTGCCCGACGGCTTCGCGCCGCTGCCGCACGACGAGCTGGAAGCGCTCATGGGTTACGAGTACGCCAGCATGTGGGGCACCCGCGACAGCGTGCGGCACATGCTGGCATGCGTCACGTGGAAAGATTCGAGCAAGCTCCTCACCAGGCTCGTAAGCGAGAAATCGTTTGCAAGGCAAGTCGAAGAAACTTTCGCCAGACGCTACCGCGGCAACGGCTACCGCTGCTCGGGTTTCTTCTCGCGCGACGTTTCCGGAGCCAGCGCGTCGGCGCAGGGCTTTCGCTGCGCGTACGAAGTCGGGGGCGTCGCCCACGAAGGCGAGGTGCTGGTGTTCAAGCGCGGTATCCGCTGCTACACGCTGTACTACTACACCCCTCGGAGACGGCGCAAGTCAACCGCCCCGCATTCGAGGCTCTCGTCGCGTCGCTCGAATTGCGCTAGCATCGCGCGTTGCTGGCGCAGCTGACGTGCAGTGCGCAGCGGCCAGGGCGCTCAGGCGTAAGGTCGCGCGGCGGCCAGGGCGCTGCGCGTGTACGAACGGCCGAACAACGCGCAATGGTGAAGCAGCGGGGCCAGCTGGTGCAGACGTACGCGGTCGCGCCAGCCGTCGGCCAACGGTGACGCCTCGTCGTATGCGGCCACGATGCGCTCGAGCTGCTGGCAGCCGAACAACGCCAGCATGGCCAGATCCGTTTCCGCATGTCCGCCGTGTGCCATCGGATCGATGAGCACCGCCCCCACGTGATTTCCCGAGTCGGCATCCCACATCAGGTTTCCCGACCAAAGGTCGCCGTGTATGCGCGCGACCTTCACGCCCGCCGAATCCAGCAACCCGGGCTGCGGCGCATCGTATGCGCCGACCGCCAAGCGGTCCGCCACGCGCTCGAACACCTTGGCCTCGTCGCCGCTGACAGAACCTGCATCGCGCGCCTGGCGCAGGTACGCCATGATGCGCCACTCTGCGAAGAAGGCGCCCCAAGAACCTGCGGCATCGCGCTCGGCCACCGTGGGCGTGGCGGAACCGTCGATCAGGTACGCGCCCTGCCAGCCATCGGGCGGAGCGCCCCACCACGGGGCGCCCGAGGCGTGGGTGACAGCCAGCGCCGCGCCGACGCGCTCTGCGGCCGCCGCACTCGCCGTGCCCGAAACGATCCTGCGCTCGACCAGCTCGTAGGGGCTTGCCGACAGGACCTCGACCACGGGCATGCCGCCTGCAGGCTCGGCCTCGGCCAGCCAGCGCAGGGCCGCAGCCTCCCCCTCGAGCGACGCGCCCTGCGGCGTGCCCCTTTTCGTGAACGTGTCTTTCATGTTAATCGCATCCTCGATGACGCGAAGGGACGGGTGCAACGTATCATTGCCCGGCTCACGGACGTTCCGCGCAACGCCATACCCAGTTCACCCGCGCATTCCACAAAAAAGATTGCATGCAATGAAACATTGTACCCGTCCCTTCGTATCATCGGTGCTACCATTTTGGCCATGGAAAACAAACTGGAAATATCGCATTTCACGGACCCTCTCTGCTTCTGGTGCTATGCCATGGAGCCGGAGATCCGCAAGGTTCGCGTGCTGCTCGACGATCAGCTGGAATACCACATCGTCATGGGCGTCCTGTCGTCTGACGTGCACGACATCATAGGCGACGACGAAGAGTCCGGGGTGCGCTACGAGCTCTACCGCGCGATGCTCGCAAGCCACTTCAGGGCCGCGGCGGAGACGGTCGGCATGCCGCTTTCGCTCGACGAGATCATGACGCACGGTCCGGAAGACCTCGTTTCCCTGCCGCTGAGCTTGGCATATTGCGCGATGAGGCTAATCGACGAGAACATCGCCGAGGCTTACCTCAGGCGCATGCGCGAATGCGTGTACGCCGAAGGCCGCAGTTTGTCTTCCATCGAAGACCAGGTGAAACTCGCCGCCGAGTTCCCCATCGACGTGGAGCAGTTCCGCGCGAACCTCGAAAGCGAGGAAGCCGCCCGCATCCTGCAGGAAGGCATCACGCGATGCCAGCTCTACGGCATTTCCGCATACCCCACGTTGATCATGAGCTATGGCGAAAACCGCATCGGGGTGCAGGGATACCGCAGCTTCGAGGAACTCAGGCAGGCCATCGCCATGGTCACGCAAGGCGAGATCATCCTGAGCGACGCCGAGTTCTCGACGCATGCGGTCGAAGCGTACGTCGACCGGTTCGGCAAGGCGGCCGCGCGCGAGATCCAGACCATGTTCTCGCTGAATGACGCGCAGCTCGCCAACGTCATGATGGACCTGGTCAGCACGGGTCGCTATAAGACGGAAAACTGCGGGACGAGCTACTTCGCCATGCCGAAGTAGGCTGCGAGCGCAGGCGCGCGATCGGGCCCGAACCAATCGGCGTATTCCCTGATGAGGTCCTTCACTTCTTCGACGTAAAGCGCACCGTCCACAAGCTTCAAACCGAATCCCCCCAACTCGCATTGCGTCCGACAGATTAGTCTAAACTGGGAGTGCACGCAAACACACGGGAAAGGAGCCACCATGGCCGACGAGCGCATTTTCACGATGTCCGAAGTGGCGAAATCGAGCGACGAGGCGGCAGTCAAGACGCTGTTCGCCAGCCACGAGCACTCCAACAGCGTGGTCTGGGCCGTCAAGCCCGGCCAAGAGGTCGCCTGCCACAAGCATACGACCTCGGACGATATCTGGATCGTCATGCAGGGCACGGGGCTGTTCCACCCCGAGCCCGGCCAAGACGTGCGCGTCTCGGCAGGTCAGGTCATCGTGAATCCGGCGGGCACTTGCCACGGCGTCACAAACAACGGCGACGAAGATTTCGTCTTCGTGGGCGTCATCGCGCCCGTGCCCTCCGATTTCATCGCGCTATAACCAGGGTGCGCCGAGATGGCGCAGCGCTGCATGGCGCCGTGCCGCGCCATGCCCGGGATCGGCGCGACGTGCCATACCCGGGCTCGCCGCGCCGGGGCTCGCCGCATGGCGCCGTGCCGCGCCATGCCCGAGCTCGCCTCGTGGCGCTTACTTCAGCAACGGCTTCTTGCCCGTGGCTTCCACCACGTCGGGCTTGGCAGGCAGCTTCTCGTACATGACCAGGCCGCGCAGCGCGAAGAACAGGCACACGGCGCCCGTGATGTAATACCAGGGGTTCTCGCCCACCGTGAAATAATCCGGCGCGATGGCCATCCACATGTTGCACCAAGGGTTGAACGACACAAGCGCCACGCACACGAACACGATATTGAGAATGCGCGCGTTGCCCAGGCGGTAGCCGCGCTTCTCAAGCACGAGACCAGGCACGATGGTTATAAGCACCTGCGTGAAGATCCAGAACTTCCACATGGTGGGGTCGTGCAACTCGACGCGCAGCAGGTTGAGCGCCACGAAGAACGCGAGCGTCAGCAAGATGATGTTCGTCAGGCGCTTCTTGAAGCTCCAGCTCGAATCCCAGTTCAGCTCGCGTTCGTAGGTCATGGCGCGCTGCAGGCAGTACGTTTCCATCGCGACCCATATGGCCTCGCCTAACGCCAACAGGCCGAACATGTAGAAGTGGTCGTACGTCAAAAACGCATGCAGGAACACCCAGATGCCCATGAAGTCGGCCGCCCAGTAAAAGCAATGCAGCCACAGGGGGTACGGCTGGATATGCTCGGTCTCGGTCAGGATGATGGGGATGATGTAGACCAGCAGGCCGAAAACGACCGCCAGAATGACCGCCACCAACGTGAACATGAAATCGGGCGCACCGGGCGTCAGGTGCTCGATGAAGTTCTCGGGCAGACAGTCGCCCGTCGGATAGCCCGCTACCAACATCGCGATGAAAAAACCCATGACCACGCTCCTTAGCTTCTTGCGACCTGCGCCTTTGGCGAGCCGCGCTTGTACTTGCCGTCAAATGTACAAGCGCGAATCGTCGCGGGCAACCAGCAGTTTTTAGCATATGATTAATAGGCATCATTTGCAGTTTTATTGATGGGCGACCGGGCGGGCAGCAGGGGCGTTGGAGCTACCAGCTGAGCATCCGGACGACCAGGCGCCGCGCGAGCGGCTGACGAGGCGACCAGGCGCCGCGCGAGCGACTGACGAGGAAAGGCACGAGCTGCGCATGTACCGCACTTCAACCGATCTAAGATTCGTGAAGAACCGCGAGGCGCTGCGACGCGCCTACATTGACCTGGTGAAGCAAAAGGGCACGAGTTCCATAACCGTGAAGGAGCTGACCGAACGCGCCAGGGTGAACCGCATGACGTTCTACTCGCATTACGACACGATCGGCGACATCTTGTCGGAATACGTCGACGAGATGACGCAAGCCATCCTCGATGCGCGCGTCGAACGAGGGGGAGCAGGCGTCGCGGCGCTCCTCGAAAGGGCGACCGAGCTCATGCGCCAGGAAATCGAATTCTTCAGGCTCGTGGCGCGCGATAGCGGTTTCGAGCAGTTCAGGGGCAGTTTCCGCACCGCGTTCCGCCGCATTTTCGAGCAAGAGCTGCAGAAAGCCGGCAGCCCCGCAGGAACGCGCCTCGAGATCGCCGCCGACATGGCCGCATCCGGCATCACCTACGCCTACCTCGACTGGCTCGCCGGCGAGTTCGGCGACGTACCGCTCGAGGACGTCTTGCCGCATTTCGAAGAGACGCTCGAACGCCTCGTCGTGACATAGCTGACGCCGCTCGTCACCGCGTCCGCGTCGCAGTTCGTCGCCGCGCCCGTATCGCCGCTCGTCGCTGCGCCCGCACCGGCCGATCGCACCGGCCGCCCGTCGCTGCGCCTGCATCGGCCGATCGCACTGGCTGCCCGCACCGGCCGATCGCACCGGCCGCCCGCCATGCTCTACAATGTGCGTGCTTGATATACGACAAATATAACCCACGATAGGGGGAGCCATGGAAGCCGCGAACGCAAAGCTCGTCGAGATGCTGCACCTCGAACTGGAACCGGTCGGGGTTTTCCTCGGAAACGCCGACGCCAAATGCGACATGCAAGCTCAACCGGGCAAACGCAACTGCGTGGTGCCTTTCCTGCTTTCCGCCGCCCGCGGTCAAGTGGTCAGCATCGACGAGGAGGGCTGCACATGCCCCGGCGGCACGGTCGGCTGCTGCTTCGGCGACGGCTTCACGCGCAAGAACCCGAACATCCACAAGATGCTTTCGCAGGGTTTGGGCGATGCCGCGCCGACGGGCGCGCCTATTCACCTGGTAGAAGGCGAGCGCTTCTTCTGCGATGAGGAAGTCGCGCTACGCTGGCGCAACTCCGTGCCGTTCTCCGACGCAGGCTACCCGCGCGTCGTGTTCGCCCCGCAGAGTCGCTGGAGCGAGATTGGCGCGCCCGACCTCGTGCTCGTGTTCGCCGACCCGGACCAGATTTCGGCGCTCGTCACCATGCTCGGCTTCTACAGCGGCCGCGCGATCAACGCGATCGCGCCGTTCGGGGCCGCCTGCCATTCCATCGTCTACGCAGCAGCGCAGATGACCGCCGACGAGCCGATGGCGATCATGGGCCTGTTCGATATCTCGCAGCGAAGCAAGGCCATCGCGAACTACCTGTCGCTCACCATGCCCTTGGGCATGTGGAACACGCTCGGCTGCGATTTGGATAAAAGCTGCCTCACCACCCACGCCTGGCACCAGATCGAAGCACGGATGTAGAGCGTCGTCTTCGCATCTTAACAGCGGTTCTTCCAGGCGCCGAGGCCTTCCGCGTCGAGCTCGTCGTCAGCGGTTCTTCCAGGCGCCGTGGCGTTTGGTCCAGCAGGCGCAGCGACCGTCGGCTCGGCCCGCTCGGTCTGCACGTCCGACAAGCTGGCGAAGTTCACATGACAGTAGCCGCCCGGGTTTTTTCGCAGGTAATCCTGATGGTATTCCTCGGCCTCGTAGAAACACTCGAGCGGACCGAGCTCTGTCGCGATCGGGCCGTCTCGCTTGGCTTGCTCGGCGTCGAACACCGCGCGTATCGCGGGTTCGTCCGCCGGGTCGGCGTAGTAGACGCCAGTGCGGTACTGGCTGCCCACGTCGTTGCCCTGTCGGTTGACGCTCAGCGGGTCGATTATCGCGAACAGCTGCTCGACCAACGTTTTCAAGCTCACGATGGCGGGATCGTAAGTCACGCGCACCGTCTCGGCATGTCCGGTCGCACCCGTGCACACCTGCTCGTACGTTGGACTTTCGGTGCTGCCGTTCGCGTAACCGCTCACTGCATCCGCCACTCCGGGCACGAGCGAGAAATACTCCTCAACGCCCCAAAAGCAACCGCCTGCCAAATAGATTTCACGCATCTTCATACACCAATCCGTCACCCTCGTTCGCCATGCGCCCGTTTGTCACGCTCGCTAACCATACACCCGTCCGCCAACTCTCGCTCGTTTGCTCTCGCTGTTTGCGGCTCCGATTGCCACATCCGCAACCGATGCCGAATTCGCAGCCGCCCGATTGGCTAAAATGGCTCCCGACGACACCGCATTCGCAGCCGAGCTCGGCTGCGTTTAACAAGGAAACGAGCGAGAGGGAGCGCCATGCAGCACGAATGCAGAATCACAGTCCTTGAAACGAAATGCTTCGAAGATTACCAGGAGAAATACCTGGCCAACCCGCAATCCGGCCCTTGTCCTTGCTTCAAGGCCGGCGACACGTTCCTGTTGAAGCGGACGCCTGAGCAAGACGATTTCTACCACTTGATGAACGGCAAGTTCTGCGGCGAGGCATGGGACGCCATCAGCCGTTACGTCTACGCCGCGCTGCAGGGCGGCTCGATCATGAAGAGCTGGACGAACGACGACCGCATGATGATCGCCTGCTGCAACGACGGAACGCGCCCGGTCATCTTCAAAATCGAGCGCATCGACATCCCCGAGACCGACGACGAGCGCGAGTGGCTCTCCAAGCAGGACTTCTCGAACTCCGCCGCCGACGCCTACACCGGCTGATGATGCGAAGGGACGGGCGCAACGTATCATCGGGCGGCGTGACGCCCTTCTCGATGCCGATGATGTAGTTCCACGACGAGCTGTACTTGCAGGTGGAAAGCGGGCCGGCCATGGTCGGCGGCAAATCGGGCGCGATGGCGAGCGCCGTCTCGGCGTCGACAGCCAAGACGACCTGGTCGGCCTCCGCATTTCAAGGACCTGAACGACATCGTGAACTACATACCGCGCAGCTACATGGCCGAGTCGGGCTTCGTGGCCTTCTCGCCTGCGGCCATTTCGAAATCGTATCGTTTCGCTGCGGAGCACAAAGGATTCTTCGGCTCGCTGGCCAGGCACAGCGGCCAGAACAATTTCCGCGACGAGTTCATCGGGTTCGGCGAAGAGTCGGCGTACCGCGTCTTTCTCGACGAGGACGACCGCGCCTTTTTCCCGAAACTGCGGGTACAGGTCGGCAAACGAGCATGCCTGGCTCGTGCATCCCGCGCTCATGTCCTTCGGGTAAAAATACAAGACGACCTTCTGGCCGCGGTAATCGATCAGGTCGTGGACCTTCCCATCCTGGTCGGGCAGCGAAAACCCGGACGATGCGAGACGCGATGCGCCCGCGGCGCGAAAACCCGGGACGGCAAGCATCATTTAAGGAAACGGAAAGGTTCGCAATCGGATTGCGAAAGGTGCGCGCCGTATCTTTGCACCATGCCAATTCACGTCAGACAAACGAGGAGGCAACGATGTGGACCCGCAAAGAACTCAAGGATAAGGCGAAAATCGCCTTCAAGGCCAACTACTGGAAGACCGTGCTCGTGGGGCTTCTGCTCGCCGTGGTCATCGGCGGGTTCGGCAGCTTCGGCTC